>JAKLGF010000064.1 GCA_022710815.1 Patescibacteria group bacterium | reverse complement strand
CCCAAGAACATAAGATAGATATTCCTTTTTTGTGTTTCCATCCTGATTTAGATGTAAAAGCTAATTGTAGAATTTGTGTTGTGGAAATAAAGGGAAAGAATGGCCAACATACTGCTTGTTCCACTAAGGTTGAGGAGGGAATGGAGATTACTACTCGTTCAGAGAAAATAGAAAGATCTAGAAAGACTAATTTGGAACTAATCTTTGCCCATCACAAAGAAGAATGCGATGATTGTATTTTGTATGGCAAATGCCCTTTGCTTAAATACGGAGCTGAATACAAGGCTAATATGATGCAGTATAAAGACAGAAAGCGTCTTTATCCTAGTTATCAATTTGGCCCTTCTATATACTTTGACACTGCTAAGTGTATTGATTGTAAAAATTGCGTGGAAATGTGCGACAAGCAAGGAGTAGGATTTTTAGAAATTGTCAAAGAAAAAGGATTTAATCAAACTCTGCCCACCAAAGATCCTAACAAGGATTGTATATATTGTGGACAATGTATTACTCATTGCCCAGTTGGAGCCTTTGAAGCAGTGAGTGAATTTGAAGCAGTTAAAGAACCTTTTCATAAAAAGAAGCCTAATCAAACAGTAATTGCTATGATTGCTCCTTCCATTAGAGTGACTATTGGAGAAGAATTTGATATGCCCTATGGCTCAATAGCTACCGAGCAAGTTGTGGCTGGATTAAAGAAAATGGGCGCTGATTATGTTTTTGATGTCAGTCTAGGAGCAGATTTCGTGACAGTAGCTGAAGCTGATGAGTTACTGGAAAGAGTAGAATCCGGAGAAAAACTACCCATGTTTAATTCTTGCTGTCCAGCCTGGGTTAAATATGTGGAATTCTTCCATCCTCAATTATTAGGGCATTTGACCACTGTTGTTTCTCCTCAAATAGCCTTAGCTAGATTGATTAAGACCTATTGGGCAAAGAAAGCCAATCTTAATCCTGAGAACATGGTTGTGGTTTCAATTATGCCTTGTACTGCTAAGAAGTATGAGATTAAAAGAAAGGAATTGGAAATTGATGGGGAAAAATCTATTGATCATGTTATGACTGTTAGAGAATTAGCCTTCTTGTTTAAAAAAGGAAAGATTGATCTTAAGACAATAAAGGGAGAGCAATTAGATGATCCTTTAGGAGTTCATTCTGGAGCTGGAGTAATATTTGGCGCTAGCGGAGGAGTGACTGAGGCTACCTTAAGGAGTGTTTGTGATAAGTTAACAGACAATCACTGCCCAGTAGTAAAATTTGAACAAGTCAGAGATATTGCTGGAGCTAAAGAAACAACAGTAGATATTGGCGGGAAGAAATTAAAAATTTGTGTTGTTAATCCAATGGGAGAAGCTAAAAAAGTTTTAGATAAAATTGCTGCCAATCCAGGAATATATGACTATGTTGAAGTTATGGCTTGTCCAGGAGGATGTATTGGCGGGGGAGGGGAACCAGTCCCAGTTGATGAAAAGATCAGGCAGGCCAGAAGAAATGCTTTGTATGAAATTGATGATAAGAAGGAAATAAGGATGGCTGATCAAAATCCTGTTGTTCAACAAGTATTATCTGAATTCTTAAATGATAAAGATGTGGAACATAAAATAATGCACACAACTTATTCACGTAAAACAAAAGAAAACGAATTCTAATTATATGGCAGTTGCAAAAAGATTTGCTTTAACAAAAGAAATGGTAGTAGATTGGGTCTCTTTTACAGCCTTAGCTGGGGCTATTTTCATTGCCCCCATGTTTCATAACCAATTCTTTACTGGGCCACTAGTAAATGCTGCTTTGTTTGTTTCTGTATATTTCTTGGGCTTAAAAGATGCCTTACTATTAGGGGCTATTCCCAGCTTGATTGCATATTTTGTTGGTTTATTGCCAGCTCCTTTAGGGCCCATGATCCCATACATTATTATCAGCAACTTTATTCTCGTCACAATTTTTTATTATCTCAGAGAAAAGAATTATTGGTTGGCAATGTTTACAGCTAGTTTCTTAAAATATATTTTTCTTTACGCTACTAGTTATGTGTTAATAGATTTTGTGGCTAAAGGAGCGCAAGCTAAAACAGTGGCAGCTATGATGTCTTGGCCTCAATTTGCTACTGCTGTTGCTGGAGGATTTTTAGCTTTTGTCTTCTTAAAATGGCTTAAAAGGATTTAAAATGGATTAAGGAATCAGCCTGCTTGGTCAGGCTGATTTTTGATTTTAGCCAATCTCCCTATTTTATATATTTCTCAAGGCTTTTTGCCCAAAATGTGGGTAAATTCTTTGACTTTTGGGATTTTGGCGGGTAAAATAAGTTTTACGAACCTTATGTATATAAAAGGAGTAGGAATGACCAAATTTGACTATTCTTTGAGGCCATGGTGGCAGTATGCTTATGATGCCGCTATTCAAGCTTTGGAGGATGCCAAACTTAAAATTTCTGATATCGATGCCATAGTCTACAGTACTATGACCAGCGCTACTGGAACTGAACACCAGAGCCATAAGCTTTCTTTGCTATCAGATATCTTCAAAACAAACGTACCTATTATAGAAGTTCCTTCTGTTTGCGCAGGAGGGGGAGCTGCTTTTTGGACAGCTAATCATTTAACAGGATTCAAGAATATTTTAATTATTGGATCAGAAAGATTAGTTGATAATCGCAGTGAAGTTACTGTTGATATGATTCTTTCAGCTGCTGAAAGAATATTGGAACAAAGAGAGGGAATGCTTTTCCCAACTCAGAATGCTTTGGTTTGGCAGCAATACCTTAAGAAACATAATCTTAGTGAAGAAGAAGGCAGTGAGATTTTATCTTTAGTGGCTTTCAAAAACCACAGCAATGCTGTCTTGAATCCCAAGGCCTATTACTATAAAAGGCCTGTTACCTTAGAACAAATTCAGAAATCTCCCATAGTGGCTAGCCCCTTGAAGGCTTTCCATTGTTCTTTGTCTGCTAATGGAGGCGCAGCAGTTGTTTTGACTTCAGAAAAAACAGATATTGAGGTTGTTGGCTCAGGCCTGGCCACTGACTATATCCTAACCTTTGGCAGAGAAGATTTCTCTTGCTTTAGAGCTACTAAATTAGCAGCTCAAAAAGCTTTTGCTCAAGCTGGTATAACCCCAGCTGATATTAACGTGGCTGAACTCCATGATGCTTTTGAATCAGTAGAAGTTTTCACCTATGAAGACATTGGCTTTGCTCCAGAAGGAAAAGCTTTCCAGATGGTCAGAGATGGATATTTTAATTTAGATGGAAAACTTCCCGTGAATCCATCAGGAGGATTAAAAGCTAAAGGCCATCCAATTTCTGCCACAGGCTTAGCTCAGGTTTATGAAATAACAAAACAACTTAAAGGAGAAGCTGGAGAAAGACAAGTTAAGAATAATCCAGTTTACGGCTTGACCCATAACGTCGGTGGGGCAGGGGGAAGCATAGCTGTCCATATATTAAAGAAAATTTAATTATGTTTTATCAATGCCCACAATGTAAAAAAACTTGGCAGTTTCCAGTAGGCAAATGCGCTGAATGCTTTGTTGATATTGTCCCCATGCCTAGCAAGACTATTAAGGTATTAGAAGTCTGCGAGTCTACTATCCCAACACTGGTCCATCCTAAAGTTCCTTACTATGTTCTTCTTTTAGAAGACGAGAATGGAAATAAATGGTCCCATAAGAGTGTGAAGAAATATTCTGTTGGAGATTTGTTTGAAACTCCCAGTATTGCTGACAAGAATTCTGTTGCTCTTTGGACCCACAGATATGATATTAATGAAACAGTTTCCAAGATTAATGATCTCTTAGGAGGAATTAATCCATCAGGAAAAAAGGTTTTAATCCTGCCTACACTTTTAACTGCTGACCATCCATATATGAGGGTAAATATTTTCCCAGAAACATTGGATGCTTTGATTAAGTTGCTTCAAGCCAATGGGGCAGGGGAAATCAAAGTAGGAGGCCAGAGCTTTACTGATCTGCCTTTGGAAACCATGGTTACTAAAACCCAGATTCAAGCAACTTGTTCTGCCAATCAAGTAACTTTTGTTGATTTATCCAAAGAAAAGTTT
>JAKLGF010000063.1 GCA_022710815.1 Patescibacteria group bacterium | reverse complement strand
CACATTATGAATATAACTGATGTAGGACATCTAACAAGTGATTCTGATGAAGGAGAAGATAAATTAGAAAAAGGAGCAGCCAGAGAAAACAAAACAGTTTACGAGATTGCCCAATTCTATACCGACGCCTTTTTAAAAGACATTGATCGATTGAATATTCTCAGACCAGATATTTTAGTTAAAGCTACAGAAACAATCCAGGAACAAATTGATTTGATCAAAGAATTAGAAGCCAAAGGCTTTACTTACCAGATTGCTGATGGAATATATTTTGATACTTCCAAACTTCCAACCTATGGAGCCTTGTGGCCCAACAAGATGGAAATAAAGGCAGGAGCCAGAGTAGAAATGGCCGAAGGCAAAAAAAATGCTACTGATTTTGCCTTATGGAAATTCTCTCCTCAAGACAGCAAGCGCCAAATGGAATGGGAGTCTCCCTGGGGTATTGGCTTCCCTGGCTGGCACACTGAATGCGTAGTTATGGCTGGAATGCATTTAGGAATCCCCTTTGATATCCACTGCGGAGGAATTGACCATGTTTTAATCCACCACACTAACGAAATTGCCCAAAGCGAGGCTGCTTATGGCAAAATCCCAGCTAATTTCTGGATGCACGGAGAATTTATGATGATTAAAACTGATGGCCAAGAAGAAGACAAGATTTCCAAATCCAAAGGGAATATTATCTTAATCGATGATATTATTGCTAAAGGAATCAATCCTTTAGCTTTCCGCTATTTGTGTCTAACCACTCATTACAGACAAAAAATGAATTTCTCTTGGGAAGCTTTAGAAGGAGCCAGCAATGCTCTAAAGTCCATTTATGACAAAGTCCAAGAATACCAAAAGGCTGGAACAGCTGATTTGTCTGATCAAGCCAAGGAATTCAAGCAAAAATTCAATGACATTGTTAATGAAGATTTGAATATGCCTCAAACAATTGCCTTAATTTGGGATTTGCTTAAGTCCGACCTTTCTGCTACAGATAAATATTCCCTATTACTGGATTTTGATAAAATCCTAGGACTAGATTTGGACAAAATAAAAGAAGCAGAGCTTCCTTCGGAAGTTCTAACCCTGGCTCAAGAACGTCAAACAGCCAGAGAACAAAAAGATTGGGCTAAATCTGACCAATTAAGGGATAAGATCAAAGATTTGGGCTGGGAAGTAAAAGATTCCAACCAAGGATTTGAATTGAAAAAGATTTAGTTGCTTAAAAACGAAAGGGGTGATTAATGAGTCTTCTTCGCATTGAGGCGCAAGGCACTAGCTGGATCAGGCTGGACACATTTCTCAGAGAAAATGAAGTCAGCTTGGCTGATTTCAAAGAAACTCTCTCTAAAGAAAAGATTCTGTATTTAAACAGTGAGCCTAGACAAATGGGCCAAGGTAGTATGAAGTTCCAAAATCAATTCGGGTATTTCTACGGAGATCCCAATGATGTTTTGGAAAAAGCTAATATCTTGGACACTGATAGGATCTGGATCCCTAGAAGTTGGGCCGATATCCAACTTCTGGCCTAAATTATCACTCAAAAGAGGCAAGCCTAAGGTTTGCCTCTTTAAATTTAAATAAATTATAGTTAAAATTATAAGTAATAAGTTTAGAACTATGAACAAAATAAGATATCAAATATTTCTAAAAGGATTCGAGCAAGAAGATAACAATTTAAATAAAGATCAGGAACGCAAAAGAAAGAATATCTTAAAACGAAGACTTCTTTTTTGGCTCATTTTGCCAATATTTGTTGCTCTTTTGATTCTTTTAAAAGTCCTTCCACTTGGAGCGTTGTTTTCTATAATTTCATTAATTTTTGGCATAGGGGCTATCACAAATTTAATCCTATTAAATAATGGGCTATATACAAATGAAGATAACTCTGTACCTGTAGGAATGAACAATCGTTCCAATGTCGACACGATAATGGGATATCAAAGCGCCCAAATATTAATTTCTTTAGGCTCATGGCTTCCAGAGAACAAAAAGAGTGAAGATATATTAAAGAATTATTTGAAAATACTATCTTTTATATTAATAACTATATCGATTGCTTTTTTCTTTGTACGAGATTTTCAAATTGCTAAGGATATTGTAACTTTCTCCACTCTAATCATTTTTATCCTTTACCTTATAAATATATATTTATACACCAAAGAATGGAAAAAAATCCATAATTGGAAATAACAAGCCATCTTTGTATTGAGTTAGCTCTACAATATTGACAGGCTTTGTCAATTTTGACTGGCCCTAAGTTTGGATATAAGATAAAGCAATGGATAAAGGCAAAGAAAAACTTCCGCCTCAGGATACAGGCGCAGAGCAATCTGTGTTGGGATGTTTGATGATTGACAAGAATGCGGTAGTTAAGGTCTCTGACTTCTTAAGAGTTAATGATTTCTACAAAATCGGGCATCAAAGAATTTATGCCTGCATTTTAGATTTGTTTTCTAGCGGAGAACCAGTAGATTTAGTTTCTGTAGCCTCAGCTTTAAAATCTCGAAACGAGTTAGAAGGAATCGGAGGCGAGTCATATTTAACAGAATTAATTAATTCTGTTCCCAATGCTTTACATGTAGCTACTTACGGAAAAATTGTTCAAAAGAAAAGAATTCTCAGAGAATTAATTGAAGCCTCCTATGAGATTGGAGAAATGGGCTACAACGAGGTAGAAGATCCTCAAACCTTAATGGATCATGCTGAAAAGAGAATCTTCCGCATTGCCCAAGGATATTTGCAACAGAAATTCATTCCCATTCATACTGTTTTAGCTGAAACTTTTGACAGAGTTGATCAATTGACCAAACAAGGAGGAATTCATCATGGAACCCCTACTGGATTCAAAGATTTAGATAATATGTTGGCTGGTTTGCATAAGTCTGACTTAATTATCTTGGCTGCCAGGCCTTCATTGGGAAAATCATCTTTGGCTTTAGATATTGCCCGCAATGTAGCAGTCAGTTCTAAAGTCCCTGTGGGAATCTTTTCTCTGGAAATGTCTACTGACCAAGTTACAGACAGAATTATTGCTGCTCAAGGCAATGTTGATTTATGGCGTATGAGAACTGGAAAAATGCAGGAAATGGATTTTGTCAGACTCCAGAATGCCATGGATATTCTTTCTGATGCTCCCATATATATCAATGACACTCCTTCCATTAATGCTTTGCAGATAAAAGCCTTGGCTAGAAGATTACAAGCTGAACATGGTCTGGGCCTGATTGTTATCGACTATTTACAATTAATGGAAACAACTAATCCTAATTACAGTGTTGTTCAGCAGGTTTCTGAAATTTCCAGATCTCTTAAGATATTAGCTAGGGAATTAAATGTTCCTATTCTAGCCTTGTCTCAGCTTTCCCGTGCTGTGGAGCAAAGAATCCCACCCATTCCCAGATTATCTGACTTAAGAGAATCAGGATCTTTGGAACAAGATGCTGATATTGTTATGTTCATTTATAGAGAAGATAAATACCGACAGAATACAGACAAGAAGAATATTGCTCAGATTATTATTGCCAAGCACCGCCATGGTCCTACTGGCTATGTTGATCTTTACTTCAATCCTGAGAAAGTTTCCTTTGGCAATTTGGATAAAAGCATCCAAACCCCTGAGCCAATGGGCGCGCCCTCTGACTTCAACCAAGACGAAATTGATGGAGGATTCCCTGCTATTTAACCAAAAACTCCGCCCTCAAGGCGGAGTTTTTAAATGGTTATTTAATCTCTTCGATTAAGACTTCTGTGTAAAGCTGTCTGTGGCCTCTTTTAACATTGTATCTGGTTTTAGGTTTGTATTTTAAAACCATAACCTTGTCAGCTTTGGCTTGATTTAAAACCTTAGCTACAACTTTGGCTCCTTTGACAATAGGATTACCAACTTCAATGTTATCTGAAGTTTCCTTAAGCAAAACCTGATCAAACTCTACAGTTTGTCCGACTTCTGCATTCAGCTTTTCTACTCTTAATTTTTGATTAGGAGAAACAACATATTGCTTGCCTCCTGTTTTTATTACTGCGATCATATTTGTTTTTTACTTTTCTTTATTTTCCAATATTTTTTTGGTATAGTCATTGCCCATTTCAATAATCTTCTGGGTTCGATCGGTAAATAGTTCTAATCTTTTCTGGGAGTCTTCATAACTGGATTGGGCATT
>JAKLGF010000062.1 GCA_022710815.1 Patescibacteria group bacterium | reverse complement strand
TATTGAAGAATTGTGAAGTTTTAATTCAGCAGAGCAATTATCTAAAACATTTTGCATCATTCCCTTAATTGTCTTTTCACAAGTATCCATAATCTCTTCCCAAGATTGAATGAATCCCATTTCTGCATCCAAGCTAACATATTCACTCAAATGTCTGGTTGTAGCGCTTGGTTCAGCTCGGTAAGCCTTACAAACAGTAAAAACTCTTTCATAGACTCCAGTCAATATCTGTTTGTAAATCTGAGGGCTTTGGGCTAAATAGGCATCATAGTCATAGTAATCAATATGGAAAACTTCTGATCCTCCTTCTGGAGCTTGGCCCACAATGGCTGGAGATTGAAATTCAGTAAAATCCAAACCCTTAAGAGTTTTGCGAAATCCATCAATTAAGTTTTCTTGGACTTTGAATATGGCTTTTACATTATCATTTCTCAAAGTTAAAGGCCTGAAATCCATTAAAACAGGAAAATTAACATCCATTTCCTTAATTGTGAATGGATAGACCTGGGCTTTGGAAATAACATTGATTTCCTCAATCTGCATTTCAATTGATCCTGTGGGCATGTCAGGATTAATTAACTTTTCTGGTCTTTTCTGAATTGTGCCAACAATATCCAAAACATATCCTTCGCGAATATCATTATCAACAATATTGGCCATGGCTACTGCTTGCAAAACTCCGCTCCTATCTTTTAAGTCAAAGAAAACAATTTTGCCATGATCTCTGCGAGAAAACACCCAGGCATTAATTCTGGTTTTTTCTCCAACATTATTTATTGTTTCACTAATCAATATTCTTTGCATATTAATCTAATAATTTTTTGTAATCAATTTTCATGGCTTCTTTGACCAAGTCCAAAGTAGTTTGAGCTTCTGCAATAGCTGCTTTGTTTCCAGCATTAAGAATTTCTTTAATCAAATCTTTGTTGTTTTCTGCTTCTTTTCTTTTTTCTCTGATAGGATCCAAGAACTTGTTAAGAATCTCTGCCATTTGCTTTTTGCAAACAGAACAACTCCTGGCTCCTGATCTGCATTCTCTTTCAACATCAGCCACTAATTCTGGAGCAAAGGCTTGGTAATAGGAAAAGATGTTGCAGACTTCTGGATGGCCTGGATCATTAGCATGGATTCTAGAAGGATCAGTAATAGCTTTGTTAATCTTGTTTTCTACAGTCTGGGCATCATCAGAAAGGAATATGGCATTGTTCAAACTCTTAGACATTTTCTTTCCATCTAATCCTGGCAAACGAGCTACTTTTCCCATTATGGCTTCTGGTTCTTTGAATATTTCCTTGAATTTAGAATTAAAGGTTCGGGCAATTTCTCTAGTTTGTTCAATATGGGGAATTTGATCTTCTCCCACAGGAACAATTTCCCCTCTCATTGATAAAATATCTGCTGCCTGAATAATTGGCCAACCAACAAATCCAAAACTAGCGCCCTCAATTCCCCTAGACTGCAATTCATCTTTAACAGTTGGATTTCTTTGAACTCGAGACATTTTAACCATCATGGAAAAAATCAAATTGAGTTCAGCAATTTGAGGAACTTGAGATTCAATGAATATTTTGCATTTCTCAGGATCAATGCCAACAGATAAATAGTCTAAAACCAAGCTTTCAACATTCTTAGCAAAATCCTCTGTATTGTCTATGTGATCCGTTAAATATTCATGATCAGCAATGATGAAATAGCAATCGTATTGGTCTTGGAATTTAATTCTGTTTTCCAAAGATCCAACATAATGCCCCAAATGGAGCGGACCGCTAGGGCGGTCACCGGTTAATAATCTCTTCCTATTTTCTTTTTGTGCCATATTTTTTGTCTGGCATTGGCCAGTTGTGAATTATTAGGGCTTTAGATTTAGGAGCAATGGGCAATAATTGATAAATTGCCTCTGTAACAAAAGGAATAAAGGGATGGAATAAGGCTAAGGTATTGGTCAGAACATACAAAAGAATCTTTTGAGTATTTTCTTTTTGCTTTTCATCCTGCAATTGAGCTTTAGACTTTTCAATGTAAATATCACAATATTCATGCCAGAAGAATTCATACAATTCTCTAATAGCTTTTCCAAATTCATACTTTTCAATACTTTGAGTAGTGTTAGCAGAAATTAAATCAAATTGAGAAAGTATTTGCTTATCTTCTGGGGTCATGGCCTTGGGCCTGCTAGAAATATCTACAATTTGTCCTTCATTTAATCCCAACATAACAAATCTGCTAGCATTCCAAAGCTTGTTGCAGAATTTCTTTCCAGCAATAATAGCATCTTCAGAAAACTTCACATCTTGCTGATCAACAACCTGCCAAATTAATCCCATTCTAGTAGCATCGGTTCCATATTGATTAATCAAAACCAAAGGATCAACTCCTGTTCCCAAAGACTTAGACATTCTCTTTCCTTCTTTATTCAAAATTGTGGCATGGATAATTACATCCTTGAAAGGCAGTTTACCTGTGAACTCCATACCAGAATAGACCATTCTAGCTACCCAGAGGTTAATAATATCTCTGGCAGTGCTCAAAGTATTAGTAGGATAGAAATTCTTGAAGTCTTCTGTTTTCTGGGGCCAACCAAAAATGGCAAAAGGCCACAAAGCTGAAGAAAACCAAGTATCAAAAACATCTTGAGATTGAACTGGAGCGCATTTCTTGCACTTAGGACAATTCTCAGGCTTGCCAATAAAGGCAAACCATTCATGAGTGGTTTGGCATTCCCAAACAGGCATTTGATGCCCCCACCAAAGCTGGCGAGATAAACACCAATCTTGAATATTATCTAACCAAGCTAAATATGTTTTCTCCCAATTCTTGGGATGGAATTTAACTTTTTTGTTTCTTACTGCATCAGCTGCTTTTTTAGCCAATCCTTTCATTTTCAAAAACCATTGTTCAGAAGGCAACAATTCAATAGCAGCATGGCATCTTTCACAATGAGGAACTTGGTGAGTATAGTCTTCTGTTTTTTCTAACAAATCCAAATTCTTTAAATCTTCTAAAATCTTTTCTCTAGCTTGGGTAATTTTAAATCCCTGGTAAGCTGGCGGAACATTCTTAGTCATTTTTCCATCAGGACCAATGGCTTCCACCATTTCTAATTTATGCCTATTCCCAATAGCATAATCAGTTAAATCATGAGCTGGAGTAACTTTAACTGCTCCTGTTCCAAATTCTTTATCAATCAAATCATCAGCAATAATGGGAATTTCTCTTCCCACTAAAGGCAGAATAGCTTTCTTGCCTACCAAATCCTTGTATCTTTTGTCTTTAGGATTAACTGCTACAGCTACGTCTCCCAACATTGTCTCAGGCCTGGTTGTAGCAACAGTAATGAATTCAGTATTGTTTTTATTCAAAGGATATTTGATAAACCAAAGTTTTCCTTTTTCTTCTTCGTGTTCTACTTCCAAATCTGAAATTGAAGTAGCGCATCTAGGACACCAATTAATAACTCTCTTTCCGCGATAAACTAATTTCTTATCATAATAGTCCTTGAATGCTGTTTGCACGGCCAGAGTATAGTTGTCATCCATTGTGAATCTGGTTCTAGACCAATCACAAGAACAACCCAATGTTTTTATCTGGCTTAAAATGAGATTTCCGTATTGTTCTTTCCACTCCCAACATTTTTCTAAGAATTTTTCTCTGCCCAAAGCATAACGAGATAAATCTTGTTTGCGCAATTCTTTTTCCACCACGTTTTGCATGGAAATTCCAGCATGATCAATGCCTGGAACCCAAACTGTATTGTATCCTTGCATTCTTTTGGACCTGACTAAAATATCTTGAATCGTATTATTCAAAGCATGGCCCATATGCAAAGAGCCGGTAATATTGGGCGGAGGAATAGCGACTGAATAATTTTTAACAGTCTTTTTAGCCTTGCCAGATTCTTGTTGGCATGGCTTAAAATACCCTCCCTCTTCCCAAAAATTATAAATTTTGTCCTCTGTTTCCTTGGGATTATACTGGGGGTCCATATATAATAAGTTATTTGTATAATACCATTATTTCTAAAAAAATCAAAATTAAAAGCCCCTGTATAAACAAGGGGCTTTTTTGAGTTTTGGTACTATACCTACAACCCAAGCGCTTTGGTTACTATCACAACCAAAGGGGTTGCATTGAGTCTGGCAATGAGGTTGGCCAAATAACCGATGTTGGCTAGTGCGCCATTGTTTCC
>JAKLGF010000061.1 GCA_022710815.1 Patescibacteria group bacterium | reverse complement strand
TACGAGAATCTAATGGAGATCCAATGGCTAAGACTCCTTGGGAACAGGCTATCAAACCTGACTATGCTCAATCTAAAGATGCTTTCAATCCTTACCACTACAAGACTATTAATTTTGAAGGATGGAAAGTCATTTCCAAGCCAGGAATTTATGAATTCCGGGGCGTGGTTGAAACTACTAAGGGTGACTACAAAGGAGTTTATGCTTCTTGGCCACCTCAGTATTTGATCATAGTTGATCCCAAAGACCAGAAAGCCATATGGTTTTCAGAAAGATTCACTGTCTGGGTCGGAACCAAAACTGTTTGTTTTGTTTCTCAAATCCGCAATTGGGGATTTGATCCCAAAGATTCCCAATTAGTATTATCTTTTTCCTATGACGGCATCACATTTCCTGATGTTGTAATGGGAGACTTGGTTGGAGAAGGGGATCCGGAATTCTCTGAAAAAAGAATGTTTGTGGCTGTGCCCTTGGAAAACTTCAAGGCAGCTAAAGGAAAAAAAGTCACAGCCCATTTGGCAGTTAAAACTACCAAGGCCTATGACAATGTCAGCTCTCAAGGACCAATAACACTAGAATTCGTTGTCCCAGATGACGAAGAAGAGCAACCCCTGTCTGAAAGATAGGGGTTTTACTATTGACACAATCATTGTTTATGGTACAATACAGATGTGAAATACAGCTCTTTGGCAGCAGAATACTAGACTAGCCAAGAGATAAAAAAATCCAAAAAACCACTAGGAGGTGGAAAATGAAGAAATGGACAAGAAATTTTACCGTGATGATGGTGCTGGTAATGGCAGTGGTTGGTGGACTTGTTTCCATAATTCCAGCTGCTAATGCAGAAACAACAGCTGAAACATCGGCCGCTGTGTACAGAGACTATGTCCGTAGCTCAATTCAGATCACAACCAACACAACAGTTGGAACACAGACCTCGGTCAACATTTCTTGCCAGCTCAACTTGAGAGCTACTAGCAAGACAATGGAGCACTACAGGGCAACTTGGACTCCAATGTTGATTCTGGCTTATCCTAGTCAGGATCCTTTGTATGAGATCGGGCAGATCTACAAAATCATCACTCTCCAGTCAAAGACTGGATACGACCTGGCAAAAAACAGCGGGCGTGTGCCAAAAACAATTACTGGCCTGCCCAGTGGTCAGACATTTCTGGCCTATGTTCAATGGAGCAACAATCTGGGATACTCGGAAATGAGTCAGATCACCAAATTCACCACCAAGTATCCAGAGCTTGAAGAGATTAGGGTCGGATCAGTCCAGACCAAAGTCAATCCAGACGGCAGTGTTTGTCTGACCGCAAAACTATCCAGTCTTTATGGGAGACCAGGATGCGTTCAGGCATTCTTTGAAATAGTTTCAGAATACGACTGTAGCCGTAACTATGCTTTCCTGGATAACGGCAACATCGACCAGGCCAGACTCGCAATACTCAAGGGAGAGATAAAAGCCAACTTCAAACCTTGGGTCAAGGGAAAGTTTTCCATCAAAGTTCACATCTATGACTTTGCCAATGAAACAATTGGTGTGGATGTGACCAACAACCACTGGACAATCTTTAATCCCAGTCAGGCACAAATGGCAATGGCCAATCAAGGACCAGCCACAGCGACTTGCCAATAATCTTGGCAAAATCCTAGAGAAAGGACTAGGCTAGTAAAAAAACCAAAAGCGACTTGTCTGCAGCAAGTTGCTTTTTTTTGTTGCCCACATATGCTTTTTAAAAGAGATGAGGTATAATTATTTAATATATGGACATATTTAATGTGTTAGTTTTAGGCATTGTAGAAGGCTTTACTGAATTCTTGCCCATTTCTTCAACTGGGCACATGATTCTGGCCTCTAAATTAATGGGACTGGAACAAACAGAATTCTTGAAGACTTTTGAACTGTCAGTTCAATTTGCAGCAATTCTGGCAGTTTTAGTTTTGTACTGGAAAAAACTATTTTGCGATGCCAAAACTTTCAAATTAGTTGTCTTGGCTTTTATTCCCACGGGAATAATTGGTTTGTTTATCTACAAATTTGTTAAAACATTTTTAACTGGAAACTATACTGCTACCATTTGGTCTTTGTTAATCGGAGGAATCTTGATTATTCTTTTTGAAAAAATGTTTGCTAAAAAAGATTTAGAACCACAAAAGGAAATACAGGAGATTGATAATATTGGCAACAAAAGGGCATTGGCTTTGGGAGCCTGTCAGGCTTTAGCTGGAATCCCAGGAGTTTCTCGATCAGCTACCACTATTATTGCTGGAAGGCTCATGAATTTGAGCAAGAAAACAATTGTTGAATTTTCCTTTTTGTTAGCCATTCCTACTATGGCTGCTGTTACTATTTGGGATCTCAAGAATTCTCTGGGAGCTTTTTCTAATGCTGATCTTGGCTTGTTTGCCTGGGGATTTTTATTCTCCTTTGTATTTGCCATTATTGGAATTAAGTTTTTGCTTAATTTTGTTCAAAAGCATTCTTTTACTGCTTTTGGAGTTTACAGAATAATTTTAGCTTTAGTCTTTTTATTATTTGTAAAGTAATATATATGAAGAAACTCTTTATCTTCTCATTAATAATAGCCATTGCTTTGGCTGGGTTTGCTTTTGCTCAAACTCCAGAGCCCGAACCTGAGCCTGAGCCAGAACCACCTGCTCCGATTGAAGGTATAGTAAAAGAGGAGAGCATGAATTATGATCCAGATACGATTCTAGTCATGTTTAGAAAAGAAATCGTTGATGTTTCTACTGAGAATGGAAAGAGTGTGGCTAAGGCAGCAATGGCTCAATTAGGTTTTGAAATCCCCAAATTCATAGAAGGTATTAATACGGCTGTAGTTTGGACGGGAGGAAAGATATTAGTTGCAGAGGCTGTTAACAAGGTGATTAATATCAGCTTGGTCCAAATGGCAGATAGAAATTATTATTACCATCTTTATGCTAAAGCCGATGATCCATTATACAAAACTCAGACTAGTTTTTTTGGAACCCAGAAACTTTTAAATAGGGAATATGGTCAACGTATTCAAGAAGCCTGGGATTACACTGAGGATAATAAATCAGCCAAGCCCAATAATGATATTATTGTGGCCGTAATAGATACTGGTATCAAATATGACCATCCAGATTTGGTTGGTCTTTTTTGGGACGGAAAAAAAGGATGCAGAACATATAATGGCAAGGACTATCAGGATAGCTCTGGTAAAAGGCTTCCTTGTCAATATTACGGATGGAATTTTACTACCCAATCAAAAGCGTATCCATTACATAATTTAGAAAGTAGAAATTGGGGATGGTATGATACTGACACAAGAGATGAAAGCTCAATATCTCATGGCACAAGAGTGTCTGCGATAATTGCAGCCAACACCAATAATGGGAAATGTGTAGCTGGTATAAACCGAAAAATTAGACTGATGAATTTGAAGGCTTTCAATCATAATGGATATACTCGACAGGAAGATGGAACCACTGAGGCGATCATCTCTGCTATGGAATTTGCTAGATATAATGGAGCTTCCATTATTAATGCCAGTTGGGGATCAAATGAATGGGACCAATTTCTTTATTTAGCCATTGATAAATTTGTTCGAGGAGGAGGGATAATAGTGGCTGCTGCTGGAGATTTCTTAAGTCCCATGAGCATATGGAAAAGATATCCTTGTAATTATGAGAATGATCAGATAATAAATGGGAATGTTTATGATCCCATTGTCTGTGTTGGTACATCTGCCTTCCTTTTACCTCAAAAATCAAACGGATCTAATTACGGAAAGGATCACATTGATTTTTTTGCCAAAGGAGGAGTCGGAGCTCTTTTAGACAGGTCATCTTGCGATCAAACAGATTGGGAGGCTTCTTCTTTTGCTACAGCTCATGTTACAGGAGCCTATGCTCTTTTAATGCGTTATTATTATGGAAGCAAAGAATCCAGACCAATTTTAGAATGCGCCATGAAGGCTGGGGCTGATAATTTAGTCACTTTAATGCCCTATGGCAAAGATGGCCGGCAATTAAACTTATTAGGAGCAGTCCAATCATCAAAAACATTGTCTGTTTGTCAAGAAATCTTGAAAAAAAGAACAGTAGCCACGACTACAGCTAAGATAAATAGCATTGAAATAATTCCCAGGAAAAATAAACAGGATTATGATTGCGTTAAAATGAAAGCAAGTATTGG
>JAKLGF010000060.1 GCA_022710815.1 Patescibacteria group bacterium | reverse complement strand
CAGTTTTAAGATATTCTGTTTTGTTTCCAGTATCATAATATTTGGCATTATCAACAACAACAGTATATACAGGGACTCCTTCGTCTCTTAAGAGATTAATAGCATCAACTAACCAAATTTCCCCTCCTTTTCCTGGTTTAATTCTTTTTAAAGCAGAAAATATTTCTGGCGGGAGGATATATGCTCCATGAGTAGCAACATCAGAAGGAGCTTGGTCTGGATCTGGCTTTTCTACAATTTTTTTAATCTTGAAAACATTTCCTTGGACTGGCTCCAAATCAGCAATGCCGTATCTTTTCAAATCTTCTTTCTTTTCAATTTTAACTCCAGAAATAACCACGCCTCCATATTTTTCATAAACATCAAGCATTTGTTTTAATCTGGGAGGCTTGGCGTAAATGAATTCATCTCCCCACATAACTACAAATGGTTCTTCTTTGTCAGCCATAACTGGTTCAGCGCACAAAACAGGAGTTCCGTTTCCATAAGGACCCTTTTGGCGGATGTAGATGAAGTTGGCCATTTTACCAATATCTTCAATTTCCTTGAGCGCATCTTCTTTTCCTCCGGACTTTAAATTATTAACTAAATCTTGATTAGGAGCATCAAAATGATCTTCAATAGCTCTTTTGTTGGCTCCAGTGATAATAACAATGTTTTCTAATCCTGATTGGACTATTTCTTCAACCACATATTGAATCACTGGCTTGTCCACAATGGGAAGCATTTCTTTAGGCATTGCCTTGGTTTGAGGCAAAAATCTTGTGCCCCAGCCTGCGGCTGGGATAACGGCTGTAGTAATTTTTTTTGGCATATTTTTATTTCTTAATTCTTAAGAAGGCAGGAATATCCCATTTTTCATCTTCTTCCATGATTTCCTGTTCTTGTTTTTTTTCTTCTTTTTTAACTTCAATGGCATTGCGCCTGACAGTAGATTTCTTGTCAGCTTTCTTTTCGGGCTTAGCCTTGGGTGGCTCTGGTTTCTTTTCTTCTTTCTTTTGCTCCATTACTTCAGCTTTAACTGGGACATCTTTAATTTTTACTTCCTGGGGCATTATTTCCTCAATTTTTTTAAAAATTCTAGGTTTGTTTCCTTGTTTCTTAACTCCCACTGCTAAAAGAGTGATTCTTAACAAACTAGTCTTGTTTCCTTGAGAAGTAATTCCGAAAATGATCTTAGATTTGAGATTATCAGCTGTAATACTATTAGCAATATTTTCCATTTCTGACATTTTCAAATCGGCTGGGCCAGCAATATTGAAAAGTATTTTTTCAATGTCTATGGCATCTTTAGTTCCATCTTCTCCCAAATTGTATTTAACCAATTGATTGTTCAAAAGCTTGTTAATCAATTGAATTAAATCCTTTCTTTCTCCTTCTACGCAATTTAAGTAAGCTACTCTGCCAATTCCTTCTAAAATAGTTTTAAAATCTGCATAATCAACATTGATTAATCCTGGCTGATAAAGAGTTTCCAATAATCCATGCAAAGTAGTAATCAGATTCTGATTAACCATGGCAAAAGACTGTTTGATTGGAGTCTTGGGATCAATAACATGAAAAATATTCTCATTGGGAATAACAATGCTGGCATTGAGCTCTGGTTCAATTTTTTCAAGAGCAGAATAGGCAATTTGCCTTCTCTTGTCTCCTTCAAATTCAAAAGGAAGAGTAAATATTCCCATACTAATCTTCCTCAAATTCTTAGCTATTTGAGCAAAGGCTGGAGTAATTCCTGATCCAGTTCCTCCTCCTAGGGTGGAAATGATAAAACAAATGTCGCAAGTTTCTAATTCTTTCTTAAGAATTTCTTTGCTTAATTCTCCGATTTCTTCTCCTAATTTAGCATTCATTCCACAGCCAAGTCCATGAGTAACGGCTTTTCCTAAAGCTAAAGTTTTGACACTGGAAGGCAGGCCAGCAAAGCTCTGGATATCAGTATTAATAGCGCAAAAACTGACATTCTTGCCTCTGGGAATAATAGTGGCAATCTGGCCGATAATAGAACAACCTCCTCCGCCTACTCCAAAGACTTTTATTTTTATCGAATGATTTTCTTCGTTATTCTCAATCTTCTTTTCAATCTCTTCTTGGGATTGAACAATAATCTTTTGAGGCTCAACAGGCTTTTGCTCAGTTATTGGTTTCTTTTTTGTTTTAATGATTTTTTTCTTAGCCATATGTTAATTATATCCAAACGACCTTCTTTTACAAATTACCATTTTGCCTTGTGAATTTTAAGGCTGTACCCAATCCTATTCACTATTATGTGCAATATTAAAGTTAATAATATTAAAGTCAGCCAGATTGTAAAATTATCAGCTACACTGTGAGGAGTAAATATTTTAACCATAACCCAAGCTCCCAAAACATAATTGGTTTGGTCAAAAAAAAGAAAACTAGCGCCTGGTTCTAAATTAGTTCTGCGTTTGATAAAGCTGAAGAACAAGTCTCCTAACAATCCTCCCAAGGGAAGAATAACAGCAAAAATATTATTCTTAGGATCTAAATAGTCTATTAACTGTATGCTTTGAAAAAAAGAAAAATGAGCCAAGCTGATCTGCAAGCAATAGGCGCAAATTCCAGCAAATGTTCCCAATATTAATCCACGCCAAGTTTTATGATCTCCAAACAAGGGCTTGCCTAAGAATTGTCTGCCTCCATCAATTGGCTTAGCTAAAGGATTAGCAATATTAAGCCATTTAACAATGGGTGGCGTCATATTGGCCACATAGGCTGGGACAAAGAAATACAAACTGCCTAGTATAATTTGAATGATTGAATATATATCCATTGTTATATCCCCAAAACTTGTTGGGGCTTTAAGGTTTCTTTTTTAACACTAAATCCGACCTTGCCAAAAACACCATCATATCCTGGAATTATCGCAACATCTCCTTTTCTTACTTTCTCAATTCCTTGAGCAATTTCTGGCCTTGTCTTTTTATATACCTCTTCTAAGGGCGCGTCAACTAAAATGTGAAATTCAGGCCCAATCTTTTGGATCATCTCATTATACTCTATTTCTGCCTTTTTAGTAAAAGAATTAAGTCCTAGAGCCTGAGTAATGATTTCTGGCAACGGAACAATGTTTTTGTATGGAATAGCTCCTTCTGGAATGAAGCCATAGGGTTTATCAGCTATTTCCTGGGATCTGTTTAAAACTCCAATAATTAAATTTTGTCCGCATTTAGGACATTTATTCCCATATTTCTTTGATTCCTGGGGACTGCAAGAAAAAGAACAAGCCATATGGCCATCATAATAGTATTTCCCCTCTTGAGGATAGAATTCAATAGTATTAAGAAATCTTTTGTTGTCTTTTTTCTTGATAGTATCCACTATGTCAAAATAGTCTAAATTAGCATCAAAGACATTAGCTTCCCTGCCTAATTTCTCTACTGAATGAGCATCAGAATTAGAAAGCAAAGTTAATCTCTGACCATCAGGATTCATCCAGATCATGGCTGGGTCGGCTGATAACCCAGTTTCTAAGGCATAAATATATTTACTAGATTCTCCAAAACATTCTTGGACTGAATTAAACCCTGATTTAGAACCGAAAATAGAAAACCAAGGAGTAAAACAATGAGCTGGGACAAAAAGAATATCAGGAGAAATATCTAAAACTGTTTTTAATAACTCCTCTGCATCTAATCCTAAAATTGGTCTGCCATCAGATTTTAAATTGTAATCTTCTCCCAAAGTATTATTAATCTTTTCTACCACTTTCAAAGAAGGAGCAATCAAAACTATATGAATCTTTCTGACTCTGTCATTTTTCTTGTAAATACAACTGATTTCACTAGTGAGAATGAATCTAGGTCTATCTTTGTCTTCTTTGGCACTAATTGAATGTTTGTTTAAAAACAAACCTGGCTCAGATTCTTGTAAATTATTCTTCAATTCATTAAACCAGCCTGGATGGGTAAAGTCTCCTGTGCCAATAACCTTGATTCCCTTTTTCTGAGCGCCAATTTCTAAACCAACTAAATCAATATTCTTGGATGTTGCTCTGGAATATTTGGAATGGATATGGAAATCAGCTATGAATTTCATACTTTGAAATTACAAGGATAATTATTTATTTTCTTTATGATCTTCAGAATCCTTTGCTCCGGAATCCACCTTCGAAAGATCCTCTCCCGTTAAATCGATCACATTCCGATCTTCGGGCGGAGGAGTCGATTTTGGGAGAAAAGAAGTCCTCGAATCCGCA
>JAKLGF010000006.1 GCA_022710815.1 Patescibacteria group bacterium | reverse complement strand
TTGCAAACCATATGTTGTCTTGGTGGATATTTTCATAATTCCGGACTATTTTAGTCTGGTATTCTTAGTATACTCTTCCCCTTTACCCTGTCAAGCATATTAAAAGCCCCTTCCTTTAGAAAGGGGCTTTTTTGTGTTTTATACCAGACAAGGCTTGTGAAATATTCCAAATTTGAGATCCAGAGCAGTTCTGATTTTCTTCTTGATCTTTTGGTCTTTTTCAGAAGCCAACCAACCAAGAACTATTACTCTGTGCTCTTTGGTCATTTTGGAAGTCAGAATTTCATTATAGAGACCAATGAAATTCCTGACATAGGGGCTGCATTGTTTCCCTAGATCAATCAGACTGTCAGCAGTCCTGTTGGAACGGCCAAGAAGCCTGTGAGCCTTTTTTACCCATTCTTGATTATTGCTATCAATCAGCTCTTGGATTTTGGGCTCGCTTTGAAGCAGGGCTGCTAAACGTAATCCAACTTCGTAATGATCATTGAGTGTTTTGCAGAAAGCAATTGCTTTTTGCAAAGCTATCCAAGCTGAGTCTCCTCGGGTAATCGGAGGAGATAAGGAATAGGCTTGCATTGCTTCCTGGAAGTCTTGGGCTTGAAGAACTTTTTCAACAACATCAGCGTCCCATTCCTGATCTGTAGCAAACTCAAGTGGACGAGATGCTAGCTTAAGAGGAAGCATTCTGCTTTTTCTCCTTTGGTTTTTTGAAACAATTTGTTGTCTTAGCAACAAGAATTTCTCGTTTCTGAAGCAAATATCTTTCCCCTTCTCTGTCGCCTGATAATGGCATGAGGTGGCCAGACTTCTTGTGGATCAAATGATAAGTATTGCAGCCTGGACATTGGAACAAATCATACCCAGGAAGAATGCTTCCCTTCCTGAATTCAGGCCGAGTCCAATTACAAAATGGACACCAGCGTGGATGTTGTTCTTCATACCAGGCCTTGCGACGATCCTGTTCTTTGGTCTTGGGTCTGCTGAGACTATAGTTCATGCCTGTCATGATGATTTGTCTGAACGTTTCAACCTGCTGAAGCTTTCCAGTTATGATTGGATAAAGCTTGCCGATTTGTTTGTAGTACGCAAGGGCGCCTTGCTGATACTGATCAGGTGGAATTGAGATTACAATTTCATTGTCTTTGAAGTATGAAGCCATGGCTCTGATTTTATGGCGACCCTCTTCAAAGGAACGAACCTCTCCTGTTCTCTCAATTGTCTGATCTTGCCCTTTGGCATTCTTGATCTCGGTTCGATCAATTTCAAATCCAGTTGCCAGGGCAATCATTTCCTGGAAATAGCTGTCAGCATCCTTCTGTTTTTTTTCAACCCAGAGCGTGGGTACTTTTTGATATTCCCTAATTTCCCACTGAGTAAAAAATCCCAGGGAGGAAATAACCAAGCTATTGTGTGTTTGTTTTGCCAAAACACACATAACTCCGCATGGGTATTCAAACATCAACGTTTCCAGCCGCAGATTATACTGCGTGAATGACTCTTCATTAACAGGCTTCTTTGACATTTTCAGTCCTCCTTGTCTTTGATTAAAATGTAAATTTACGATATGAATGGCTCAAAGCCAGTTTATTTCAACAAACATACAATAACATCAAATTGCTTTCGTGTCAAATGAAAAACCGCTTGCAAGCAAGCGGCTTTTTTTGGTTTGTGGCTAGGCAATCTTTTGATTTCCCTGCTGACATCCTTTCTTAAGAATGTTGCGAAACTCCCAAGTTTGGATGTGCGGATCGATGACAACCGAAATCTTCTCTTCTGTCAGAGATGTGCTGAGCAATCTTGGCCCAAGATTGGCTTCTAGATCTTTGATCAAGAGAGAACCTTGTTCCTGGAAATCTGACCCAGAACAGGTCGGCTTTTGAGGAACAATTTCCCACTTGGTACCATTAAGGTCTCTCCGCCTGTAGCAAAGAGCTGTGATTGAAATATCCCTGTAAGGAATACTCATCATGGCAATCCAATTACTAGAAATTGGAGGAATATTAGAATGTGCAATTTTGCCCATCTTTACCTACCCTTTCATTATGTTTTCAAAAAAGCTATTTTGAGACAACAGAATACACTGTACTACTTTTAAAAAAAGTGTCAAGTATATTAAAAGCCCTTGGATTCCCAAGGGCTTTTTTGCTTTTTTAATAGTCTATTTGGCCTTGCACCTCCTTGAGTGCTTGTTCTTTTTTGAACTCGTCAAAGGATTTAGTGTAGCCTTTGCTAGACATTACACCATACCACATCATCTTCAAGTTGCTAGGTAGCGAATCAATAGCTGTCCGGATGTTTTGGCAGACCTTGGCTTGGGGATTCTTTTCTCCCTGGGCAATAAGGTCATTTTTGTGCTGTTCCAGAAAAGCTGCTGCTTCTTTAGGATTGTTTATCGAGTGAATTGTGGCTAAAGATGTCCCCAAGTTCCCTCCTAATGCAATCCAATGAAAACGACCAAACCTTCATCAACTAAAGGCTTGATGCAATTCTTGAAAGCTGCCAGAACGTTTATAATCGCCCATCCCCTGTCTTCGCTGGGTTTGCTGATGATACTGATTTCACCGGAACTGCTCTTGTCAACCCTGGCAATAATTTCTCCGGATTGATCCAGGAGAATCTTGCCTTCTGGTCCAAACACTTCAGCAAAGAAGGCTTGGCAGTCAAGGTTGTTGCAATAGGGGGATTTGGAAATTGTGATGGTGGAATAGTCAGGCATTCCCTGTTCCAATGGGCTGTATTGTGAAGAAAGGACGAACTCATTCTTTCCTACCATCATTTTGGATGGGAATCCCGGAAGATCATTCTTGTATGATTTGAAGTGATCTTCTTTGAGAATCTCTTTGATCTGCTCTTTGAGCAAATCATTCTGCTCAATGTTTAAGAATTTCAACATTGTTTTCCTCCTTACAAGTGTTGGGCAGGAATTACTCTGCCTTCTTGAATTGCTTGGTAAGCAATTGTTTTGGGATTGATCAGCTTTCCAACAACCTGGTAGTTATAGTACCGGTGTGGGAAAAAAGCTATCATCGATTCTTCCTTGGATTTTTTATCCAGATGAATGACTACTGGGTGCTTTTGCTCTTCTGGCAAAAACACTCTCAGCTGAACTGATTGGTATTGTGTCCAATCAATTCTAGTCAGATCAATTCCCCAGAAAAGCCTGACAGCTTCCTTGGGTAATCTGGGATCATTAAGCAGTTGCGCAGACTGAGGCGCTACAAACTGCCTAACAATCCTGATCTGGATTGGTTCTTGTTCTTGCCAAACCAATTCTGGATTAGAGCAAGAACAAAATACAAAAACAAACAAAGCAGCAACAATGATTCTTTTCAATGAGTCCTCCTTTATTGTTTAGTCAGCTTCACGGGCTGCCACCATTTTTCTTTTACAGTCTTGGTCTTGTTGATGACACTGGTGAAAACATGGGGCTGATGCCAAACAGGAAACTCTGATCCAGAATCAGCTGTGTAGCGGATCTGGCAAATCCAAAGTTTTTCTTGATCACTCCATTTGGCATAACAGCGAACCATATTATCTTTTCTTTTTTCAACATCACTTGAGTTGTAATGTATTCCAACCCATTCTGAAGTTTCCAACCAGATCATTTTGATCTGAGGACTTTTGTCTTTGACCACTTCCCATCCTGAAACAGGATTGGTCAAAAACTTAACAACCAACTGGTTGTCTGTTAGGATTGCTTGCTTGATGGTGTAACTTCTGTGTCTTGGTGTCTGATCAGTCTTACAAGAAAAACCATCAATCATATCAGCAAATCCATGTCCAGCTGTCCCACATTCTTTGTAGGCAACATCAACCCAGACTGCACTGATGTCCTTGAAAGTATACTTCTTGAAGAAGCTAGCTTTCCAGGATCCGGAATCATAGATTCCAGATATTTTCATTCTTTCTCCTCTGAGAAGGAAATGAAAATCCAAGGACTTCACAGTCAAAGGATCTTTACTCAAGGGGTCTTTGGTGGGCGCAATGGCCTTGAAAAACACCTTGTTGGAAAGAAACTCTGGGGCAAAAATTTTGACTGGGATCTCATTGAGCTCAGCTCTAGCTGGGCAAATACCAACAGCCAGAACAATGACTGCAACAGCAAAAACTACGATTTTTCTCACTTTCCACCTCCTAGTGGTATGTTTAAAATTGGTAAAAAACTACTTCATTTCACTCTTACATTATATCATATTTCCAGGAAAAGTCAACATTAAAAGGCCCTGCTTTATGCAGAGCCTTTTTGTTTTGTTGATGGTTTTACTTCCCTCTTGGCCACAGTAAATTTCTGATGCCAATAATCTTCTTGGGATCCGCGAGATCAATTCCCTCAAGCATTTCCATGTCTTTTTTGGATTCTCTGGGAACAGATCCTTCCCAAGTGTAGAGAAAGGCATGGCCAATATTATATTTCTCAACATTGGCGAACAACTGGACTTCTCTAGCCTGGATTACCTGAGTGGCATACCCCTTGTTTCTGTGATCAGGATGAGTCCCTGCTCCATTGTAGCAGAAAACATTCTGAGGCTGACCATTTCTTTTAAAAAGATGGTCTAGTGCATGGCATTGCTCAGAAATGATTACCTCGGGTTTGGCATGCAGATCTTTGGGCGATGTCATGAGATAGCCCAGAGCATAAGTGACAGGAATCTCAAGGCCACTTTCTATCAGATATCCCATCTGGCAGATAAAGAGAGGGCTAGAGATCATGAGGTCTTGGAGTTCTCCCAGTCCTGAGAGATCCATTCCCAGCTTGGCCTTTTCTTCTGGAGTGAGCCAGACATCTGCTCTGAGCCTGAGAAGCTGATTGTACATTGCCTCAGTACCATCGTAAGATTTAATGATCAATTCTTTCAATTTAGCCTCCTTTGCTAAATATTAGTCTGTTGATTTATAGCATAAATTATTGCAGTGTGTCAAGTTTACATCTTTGACTGTTAGTGGTATGATTTTTTATCAAACACTATGAAAAACTGGGAAAAGATACGCAATAATCCAGAATTAAAACAAAGGGAAATCAATAGATCTCTCTTGTTCCGCTGGATCAGAGAATTCTTTGATAATCAAGAATTCTATGAAATCCAATGTCCCCTGCTCTTGGCTTGCCCAGGCATGGAACCATATTTGGAGCAAATAGGATTAGATCTTTATGATGAAAGAAGGAATAAATACCGAGGCTATCTTTCTACTTCTCCAGAATACTCAATGAAAAAAATGCTCTCAGCTGGATTTGAGAAAATCTACAACATGGCTTCTGCTTTCCGAGGAGGAGAAAGTTTTGGAGGAACCCATAATATTGAATTCACTATTTTAGAATGGTACAGGGCCAATGCTGACTACACTGCTATCATGGAAGATGTAGAAGACTTGGCAATTTACTTAGCTAAAAAATTACATGGCACAACAAAGATAAAATACCAGGGCCAGGAAATTGAATTAGCCAAGCCTTGGCAAAGAATGACAGTCAGGGAAGCTTGTCAGAAATATGCCAATTTTGATTTAAATGAAAACAAGGAATTGGAACAGATTAAAAAGACGGCTTTAGATAAAGGATACAAAGTAGCAGACAATGCTACTTGGGATGATGTTTTCTATTTAATGTTCTTAAATGAAGTTGAGCCTAATTTCCCCAAAGACAGACCAATTATTCTCTGCGAATATCCTTTGCCCCAGGCTGCCTTATCCAAACCTTGCGCGCATGATCCCTGGTATGCCGAACGATTTGAATACTATATCGGAGGAATTGAAATTGGAAATTGTTTTTCTGAATTAGTTGATGGAGAGGAACAATTAAAAAGATTAGAGGAAGAACAGAAATTACGTGGAGTTTTGGGCAAAGAAATATTGCCTATTGATATGGAATTCATCAAAGCCCTTAAAATGGGAGTTCCTAATTCTTCAGGAATCGCAGTCGGAGTAGATAGGCTCCAAATGCTAATGCTAGATATTAAAGATATCAATGATTTACTCCCCTTCCCAGATCATGATTTGTTTGATATCCAAAAACCTTGACCAAACCCCACATTTTTGGTTAAATAACACTGTAATAACAAAATACTATGATAACCACAGCAGACTTCACCAAAGGCGTTGTTGTCAAAATTGACGGCAATTATTGGGAAATAGCCGAATACCAATTCGTAAATCCTGGAAAAGGATCAGCTTTCACCCGCACCAAATTGCGCAATCTCAAAGACGGCCGCACAATGGAACAGACATATAAGTCAGGAGAGAATTTTGAAGACGTTGAATTTGAAAAAAAGGACGCTACTTTCTTGTACAAAGACAGAAAATCAGGAGTCTTTTTGACCACAAAAGGCAATGAAAGAGTTAGCATTCCCTTAGAAAACTTAGAGCATGAAATCGGATACCTCAAAGAAAAAATGGAATTAAGATTACTCTATGTTGAAGGAGAATGCTTGAAGATTGAATTGCCTAAGAAAGTTGACCTCAAAGTTACTGAAGCCCCTCCAGGATTAAAAGGAAACACAGCTGGAGCTGCTACTAAAACAGTAACAGTAGAAACCGGATTAAAGATCAATGTCCCTGATTTCATTAATGAAGGAGATGTGATCAGAATCAATACCGAAACTGATCTCTATTGCGAAAGATTGTAATTTAAAAACTCCCCTTACGGGGAGTTTTTTAGTGGTTAGCTTTTCCCTTTCCTTTATTAGTAATATCCACGTGCTTTTCATGGCCATCGTCCACAATTACAGCATCTACTTCTACTAGATCTTTTAAAGTAGAAGTTTCTAATTTCTCTAAGAACAATTCTCCAGCCTGGAATATTCCAGCTGGATTCTCCATTCGGATAATAATCTTAATTGGTTTTTCTGTTCCCTCTTCAATAATTACATCATCTACTGCTGCCGCTGATATGGCATGAATACTTGTGCTCCCAATGGTGTAAGGAATTCTGGATCTTCCTTTTTCCATATCTAAGGCATCGGCTACTTTAGCCACCCCAGCTTCAATGGTTAAAGGAACGACATTGGGCTCATGGCTGTAAATAATATGAAGGACTTCGTTTAGAACAATGACTTCTGTTGATTCATCATAAATTCCATCAATTAATTCTTTGATTAAAGGTTGGGCTACAATCAATCCTACTATTTCATGGCTGTCGCGATGAACAACATGGCCAATATCATGAAAAATGACTCCCAAAACAGTTATGATTTCAGCATCATCAATTGACAAGCCATAGTTCTCAACACAACTAGGAGAAATTCCCTTGCTAATTAAAATACGCAAAATTCTTAAAGCAGAATTAGCAGTAATTCTGACATGAGTTGGCCCATGATCATTGAATCCTAGCCTATCTATGGCCGTAACATTGCACATTCTAAACAATGTTTCCATTTTGGGACTAATCCTAATTCTTTCAATTATCTTCTCCAATTTTTTGTTATTATCTGCTGGTATATTAAATTCCATATATTAATTTTATCTTTATTTCAAATAATTGCAATTTTTGCCCCAAAGGCCTAATTGTTTGCTTTTGGCTTCTTGCTGGGCCTGTTCAAACTCTTGTTTGTATTGATTATCGCTGTAAATGTAGGAAAAGGCATGGCCTTGGCTAACCATTTGCATATTAACAAAAGTATTATCGGGTAGATAAAGATACAAAAGAAGTCTTCCGTATTTATCTTTTTGGCCAGCTAATTGATCAGTTTTAATTTGAACACAAGAATTGCCAATGATTTTTTTTAATTGTTCTGAAGCTTGTTTAGCATAGCAGTCTGGATCTTTTTCAGAATCATAATTCATTTCTGGAGTATCAATGCCCAATAGCCTTACTTTCTCTTGTTTCCCATTGATATCCAATTTTACTGTATCCCCATCATAATAGTACACAACATTGTAGCAGTCTGCTGTTTTCGGCTTGTAATAGCCTATTCCTGCCAATAACAAGACAGCAATAGCGCTAATCAATAATTTTAATCTGATTTGGCTCATTGATTATTATTTCAGGCTGGCCTTTGTAGGTCTTAATCAGCCCTGTTAATTCTATTGTCTTACCATTTAATTCTTTAATGTTCTCAAACTTAGCAGAATCGCTTTTAAAAATCACGGCAGTAAAAGGACAAGTTTTGTAGTCTTGGCAAAAGTCTAGAAATATTGTTCCGCTTTTAGAAATGAATACTTTTTCAATTTTCCCCCGAACGCATTTTTCTTGAGCTACAAAATTAGCAACATCATTAATATCCAAACAGCCCGAGGGCAAACTTTCAGAAACCTGAGCTTTGGGAATGTTGTCAACAACATACTCAGGAGATCTTTTGTTTTCTCCTAAATAGATAAAGAGACCGATGATAAAAGAAGCAACTGTGACTGGAATTAAAATATTTTTGTTTAATTCCTCCATAATGGTTAGCCCATTTTGTAGATATATTGAATAGCTTTGATTTGCTCTTCCAAACTATTCTGCAATTCCATAGCATTAATATTAGGAAGATAATCAAAGTATTTTTTCAAATAGTCAAAATCAGATAAGTCTTTGTAAACATGCAGATCGCATCTAATTTCATTCCAATCTTTGTCTAAATATCCATCCCACTTGTTCTTAGGATAAGCGCTGATATGGGAGCAACCAGCTTTGAATGTTTTAACTGCCTGATCATGATCAGAAAATCTAGTTTTAAGTCTTTCTATTATCTCTTGGTTCTGATTGGGATATTCTGGAGAATGGCTGTCATTTTCTAAGTGAGCAAAATCAATGCACATTCCTCCAAAGCTTTCCATGGGCACTTGAGAGAACAAAGTTCCTGGAGAAATCTCAATGAAAATGTTTTTCCTGAATCCATCAAAAACAGGATTCAAGAAATTATGGTAATTTCGGGTATGAATGTTAAAGACTTCTGTTCCCCAGCGGTCTCTTAAATATCCTAATTCATGAATGTCAAAATCATCCCTAATATGGGCAAAAGGGATCTGTTTTAAATCAGTCTTTTCCAGTTCTTTGTAAAGCTCTTGGCGCTTGTCATATTTAAGGCAAGTTGGGAAAATACAGGCCCTTTTTAGGCCTAATTTGCCTATTTCTGCCACCTTTTGGCTCCAAGCAGTACCAAAGCCAGGTATAGTGGTAATTGAGGGCAAAATCTCGCGATTTTGCCAATATTGCGATAAATTAGAGGGTCGAAACCAGTCTGTTCCAAACATTATTTTATTTCCAATTCCTTTTCCTTTTGCCAATTAGTTTCGTTAATAACAACTATTTGCTGGTCAGCAATAATGTACATGAAATCTTCAATGTAGACTGCTCTCTTGGGATAAATCTTGCTAACTGCTTTCTTTAATTCAAACTTGTCATTGTCATAGGAGAAAATATATCCTCCATTGCTTCCTGGCATGAAGAACACTTTGTGCTTTTCATCCATCAAGAAAGCATGATGATTGTTGGTTGCTTCTGAATACCAATCACTCAAATTGTATTTAGAGATTTCCTTAGGATCAGAAGGATTAGAAACATCAAACAAAGAGATCTTCACTTTTCTTTCTTCCTGCCCTACTCCAATAATCTTGTCCTTGTTGATTGGGTGCAAATAGCCAGAATATCCTGGAATCTTTAATTCCCCTGCTTTAGATGGTTTGTTGGGATTGGATAAATCTAAAACATAGAAAGGATCTGTTTGTCTGAAAGTAACAACATATCCTTTGTCTTGAATGAATCTAACTCCGAAAATGCTTTCTCCTTCTTGGCCCAAATCAGTAACAGCGCCTTTAAGAACTAAGGATTTGTCTAAGATGTAAACATCATTGGCTGTTTTTTGAGTTGGAATTTCCACTCCCCATAAATAGCCATACCATCTTCCTCCAATTGTGGTGGCAATTCTCAAATAATCATTGTATTCATCTAATGAGAATTGATTCAAAGGATGGCCAGCAACTTCTCCCTGGGCTTTAACAACAAAACTATCAACATCAATCTTGGCAATGCCAGTGCTTTCCAATTCTTTGAAATGGACTTTGTAATAATCAGCCATTTTGTTGGTCAAATCATTCTGAACTTTCATTCTGTCATCATCAGACAAGGAATTCATGAAATTAGACCAAATATTTTGCAATTCAACCTCTTTAGCTGATTGGCTGATATCATAGGTATCTATTTTCTCTAATCGAGAAATTACATTCTGAGGAACAACATTGCCAGCGCTAGTTTTAAAGAATCCCAAAATGAATTTGAGGTAATTCTGCTGGTAAGTATAGGTAATATACAAAGAGGTTGGAGACATGTAGATAACAGAGTCTCCTGAATTTCCAACAAAAGTGATTTTGTTTTCAATCTTTCCTGTTCCTGGATCAACCTTAAGAGAGGTGAAAGTAGTATCAGTATTAATTACTCTGTTGGGATAATATATTTCATCGCAGCGGATTGAGAATTCAGCTCCATTAACTGTTAAGGGTTTAATTGGGCAAGGAGCATAGGAGTTAATATTATTCTTCAAAACAATATACATTTTCCCTCCGTATAGTCTGGCTCCGGCTAAATATGAATTGCTTTCATATTTAAAGTCCCAGGTCTTTTTAGGATTCTTAGGGTCAGACAAATCATAGGTATATATTCCCTGGCTGGCAAAAATTACCAAATTGTTTCCAGAGATTAACAAATTCCCTCCTTCTTTTATTTCCCCAATCTTAGACAAGTCTGCCAATGGGAAAGCTTTAATGATATTAGTGCTTGGGCCATAATATTCAGGAGCAATCATTTTATCCATTGCTGGCATTGGCCTGGGAGTGTAGTATCTGAATATTTCAGCTGACACGAATAAATTCTTGCCATCAGTTTTAACCATATCTGGCTCATCAATTCCTGCCACTTGAACATTGGTCTCTGAAACTCTACTCGGAGCTGATTCTTTAACAGCTATATTTCCTGCTGGCATTGGGGCTGGCATGGGAGCAGCTGTTGGCATTGCTGAATCAAAAGTCATCATTCTTCCATTCATAGCTCCGCCTTTTGATCCTGTTGCTTCAGCTCTCAAAAGATAGTCTTTGAAATCCTGAGCTGTTTTGAATTTGTAGAAAGTAAGCTTGCCCTTGGAATCAACTTTGGGCTGGGCTCCAGGCTCTGTTTGAGCTGGTGGTGTTTCAGTAGGAATATTTATCCCTGGTTTGTTGCTAGCGCTATCTTTAGAAAAAGGAATGTCAAAATAGTTTAGGGCAGCAAAAGCTGCGACAATTCCTAAGATGATGAAGACTAAAAATGCTTTTATATTCATATGTTTTTTATTTCAAAATTATTATACCAAATTAAATAATTATTCCAAAAAGGTCAGCCAGTACATTAGGGCTATTCCCAGGGTAATAAAGGCCAATTGCCAAAATGAATTCTTGGCATTGTTTTCCTTATGAAGTTCTGGAATTAAGTCAGATCCAGCAATATACAAGAATCCTCCAGCTGTTATGGGCAATAATATCTGAGTATAGCCAGAAATCTTTCCTCCCAGAGAAAGAGAAATAATTGTTCCTAGTATTGCTCCACAAGCAGAGAGGAAATTGTAGAACAAGGCTTTCTTGGTAGTCAGGCCTCCATGGAGCAAAACTCCAAAGTCTCCAATCTCTTGAGGAATTTCATGCAAAAGAATGGCAATGGTTGTTGTAATTCCCACTCCTATTCCAGCTAAATAGCTGGCTCCAATAATCATTCCGTCAATAATATTGTGGGCCAAGTCTCCAATTAAGTTTATTGATGCTATGGGAGCAACATTATGTTCCTTACAATCATTATCGTGGCAATGCCTCCAACGCAAGAATTTTTCAAGAATAAAGAACAAAAGAATTCCAAGTAAAATGAAAATAGATTGATCTTGCCCTATTTCTGGAAGCAAATGTAAAAAAACATCTCCCAACAAAGCTCCTACAGACAAACTAACCAAAAGGAAAAGAAACTTCTTCAGCTTTTCAGCTTTAAAAGAAAGAGTCAAAACTCCGATCAAAGAAATTAGACTGACAGTAATTACACTGACAAGCGGGTAAACTATGTTTTCCATATTAAGGGTATTATAGCAAAAATCGCCCTAAGAGGCGATGCTGGTTGCCGAACTTGGATTCGAACCAAGATACTCGCCTCCAGAGGGCGATGTCCTACCATTAGACGATTCGGCAGTAATAAAAATAGGCTTTACAGCCTATTTCCATATAACATTTTTTGACTGATTTATCAACCCTTAAACTTTGAGATATCTCTTAACAGCTAAGGCATTAAAAATAATTCCCATGCCAATACCTCCTAATACTTGAATGGCTAAAATAGCTAATAAATTAGAAGTGAAATAGGTAAAAAGGCTAAATCCTCCAGTGATAGTTACTACTGAGGGAGTGCTGAAATAGGTGGTAACAATTGTCAGAATTAAAGCAATTATAGCAGCAATTGAACCACAAAGAATTCCCTGAACCATAAAAGGACCGCGCACCATCCAATTGGAAGCTCCCACTAATTTCATAACTCCAATCTCTTCTCTTAGGGTATGAATTGATAATCTAACAGTACTAAAGACAATAACCACAACTACTAATCCAAAGAATAATCCCAAAAGCAATCCTATTCTTTTAACCTCTCTAGTAATAGCAAAAAGCTTCTTGATTATCTCCTCTGTTTTCTGGTAATTCATTTTCTCAATAATTTGAGCGTTTTCTTCTTGAGCTAGAAAAGCAGCTACATTCTTGTAATCATTATCACTGTTAGCTGTAATCTTGAGTGAAGAAGCTAAGGGATTATCTCCTACGATTTCTAATGTCTTTAAAACAACTTCGTCATTTTGATGATTTTCTTTGAATTTCTCCAAAGCTTCTTCTTTGGAAACATAGGTGACTTTAACTATTCCAGGTTTGGAAACTAAATTTTCCCTTAAAGCAGATATTTCTTCGGCTGTTGCCTCTTGTTTGAAATAGACGCTGATTCCCACTTTTTCCTGGAAAGAATTAAAAAGGAAATTGCTCATTCCATCCACGAAAAAAATGAAAGTGAATAAAAGAATGGTTGCAGTCAAAACAAATATTGTGGCTGAATTCAGCCCCAACTGTCGGCTGAAAGTTGTGATTCCGGTTTTAATGATTCTTTTTGTTAAGGTTGCCATAAATGATTAGAGAATGAATTTGCCTTTTTGCTGATCGCGGACAACAGCTCCATTTTCCAAAGTAATCACGCGGGTTTTAAGATAATTAACTACATTCTGATTATGGGTGGCTAAAATAATAGTAGTCCCCATTTCATTAACTTTGAGAAATGATTCTAATACATCTTGAATACTGTAAACATCTAGGTTAGCTGTTGGTTCATCAGCTAAGATTAAATCTGGCCTGTGAATTAGGGCTCTAGCAATAGCTACTCTTTGTTTTTCCCCTCCAGAAAGTTCTTGGGGAAAATTGCGGGTTTTGTCTTTTAACCCAACCATATTCAAGACGCTAGGAACATCTCTGTTAATATCTTGGTCGCTCGCTCCTACTACTTCCATGGCATAGGCCACATTTTCAAAAACATTCTTAGTGTGGATTAGTCTGTAATCTTGGAAGATTGTTCCAATCCTTCTGCGGAAACAATTAAGCTCTGCATGGTTAATTGCAGCAAGATTATTTCCTTCAAAAAGTATTTCTCCGCTAGTTGGTTCAATTTCTTTGTTAATTGCTTTGATCAAAGTAGTTTTTCCTGCTCCTGATCTTCCGACAATAACAACAAATTCTCCCTTAGCCACATCAAGATTAACATGGTCCAGTGCCATTATTTTAGAAGGATGATAAATTTTTGTTACGTCTTTTAGAGAAATCATATTAAAAATCTTTTGATTTTACTTCGGCTTGTATGAATTCTTCTATTTCCCCATCCAAAACTTTGTCAGCTTGCGAAGTCTCTACATCAGTTCGCAAGTCTTTAACCATTTTGTAAGGGTGAAGAACATAGGAACGAATCTGGCTCCCAAATTCAATTTTCATTTTAGCTCCTTTAACCTGAGCTACTTCTTTGGCCACTTCTTGTTCTTTTAACTGATAAAGCCTTCCTAGCAAAATCTTCATTGCTTTTTCCTTGTTTAAAAACTGGGATCTTTCGCTCTGGGATGTGGCAACAATGTTTGTTGGGATATGGACAATTCTAACAGCAGTTTCTCTTTTGTTTACATTCTGTCCTCCAGCTCCTCCTGATTTGGCCATTTCAATCCTTAAGTCCCCTGGGCTAACTTCCAATTCTTTTTCATCTGCTTGAGCAATATCGGGAATAACTTCTACTGAAGCAAATGAAGTATGTCTTAATGACTGGGCTGAAAATGGAGAAATTCTAACTAATCTGTGGACTCCATTTTCTTTCTTCAAATATCCATAGGCATAAGCTCCATCTATTTCCATTACTACTTGTTTGAATCCTACACTTCCAGTTGGACTAACCTCTCCTTCACTCTGATGAATAATATGGACATCAAATCCTTTTCTCTCAGCATATCTTTGATACATCCTAGCCAGCATGGCTGTCCAGTCTTGGGCTTCGTCTCCTCCGGCTCCTGCTGATATTGTTAAAACTGCTCCGCGGACATCATACTTCCCTGACAAAAATGCTTTTGTTTCTTCTGTATCTAGAATTTTGGAAATTTTTTCTAAGTGCTCGGGAATGGCTTGAGCAATTTCTGGATCATCTTTGGCTAATTCATCTAAATCTTTTAATTCAGAAAGTTCTTTATCTAAATCCTGGACAGTATTAACCTCGCTTTTTATCAAGGCTAATTCCTTTTGAATCTTGCCAGCCTTGTCGCTATCGTTCCAAAAATCAGGCTTTAATATCTCTTCATCCAGTTCCTGGATCTTTTGTTTCTTCTTTTCTACATCAAAGACAGTCGGCTAAATTTGTTAGCCGTTTTTGCAAATCTTGAATCTGGTAGATAAAGCTATCCATTATTAAAAATATATCACAAATGTGGTATATCGTAAAGAAAATTGTTTTTGGAGCCGGCGAAGGGATTCGGACCCCCGATCTCTGCTTTACGAAAGCATTGCTCTACCAACTGAGCTACGCCGGCAATAACCCAATATATCCTAATTTTGACTAACTTAAAAGCCCCCTTTGGGGGGGCTTTTTAATTAATTATCTTGTTATTCCGCAGGTTTGGTCTTTGAGGGTACAAACATTGGTATTATTGGTCTTTCCCATAACCCCAGTGCTATCTAAGCAATAATAGTCTTGCTTGTCTTGATACTTAATGGTCAAAGGAACTTTGATA
>JAKLGF010000059.1 GCA_022710815.1 Patescibacteria group bacterium | reverse complement strand
TGAAAAGGGAATTGAGCCGTCCTTAATTAATCAAGGAGAATTCTATTCCGCAATTCCCAGCTTCTATTTAGATAAAAACAATTATTGTATAGCAGCAGCTATTTCCAGCGCAACTACTACTCATAAGGCTAACAAGCAAATTTGCACTCCCTAAGCCAAATGGTAAAAATATCTCCAATTTTGTTTTTCTTAATGTTGGTCTTTCTGCCAATAGATGTTTTGGCTTTGACTGTTTCGGGGATTGATTCGCCTCCAATTTGTCCTTCTAAAGATAATCCCAACAAATGCAAATCATTTTTTTCCTCTATTACTTTAGAAAATACAGAGACTAAACAGATCTTTGTTGATAATAGTCTTGCTCCTGAATTAAAGCAAGTAGAACTGGGATATATTCCAAAAGGGAGCGAAATTAAGATTAGCTGGCAAGAATACGGGGATAGATCTTTACATGATCATTATCATTTAAGATACAAGTGTTCTGCTGAGATTTCTCAATTACTGGCAAATGATCAAGATATTCATCCTGATTGGAATTCCCAGGAGAAATACTTGTCAATTCCTGGAGATTTCTCTTGGTATAGCCAGAAAAATCCTTGTTATTGTAAAATTTGGATTGCTTCAGAAGGCAAATATGTAAATGGTTATTCTCCTACTTGGGGAGGGGCCAATACTAGGCCTTTTAGAATTTGTCCTATTGAAATAGCCCCAACAGTGGTTACATTAGATCCTGATTATTCTCAAATAGATAATAGCAGAGCGATTATTAAAGGATATCTTGCAGATATTGGGAAAAATGAAGATAGAGAGCTCTACTACAAAACAAAAGATGTAGAAGTTTGGTTTGAGTATGAATATGTTGATTTATTAGGGAAAAAGCATACTGGATTAGCTCTTGGTGAGCAGAGTGTTTTAGCTCAGCCCGGAGAATTCATTGCTCAAATTCCAGAGAAAATTATTTCTAATGTAGTTTACAAGTACAGAGCCTTGGCTAGTAATAGGCTGAGCAATAAAAAGGTAGTTTGGGGAGAGTGGAAAGAATTCAAAATTCCCCATATTACTAATTGTAAGGCTAGTCAAAATGTATATTTTTTAGGAGGAAGTAATGAAATGCCCCATGCTTATTATGGTTTTGTCCCCATTGTGGGAAATGGTTTTGAAAGATTTTTATTTTATGCATCAGTGAAATATGGGACCTATGATAGGCCTGTTGGTTATTCGTTAAAGAATGAGTTGATAGCCAAGAATATTGATACTGTTGTTTTGCGCTATTGCTGCCCTGGTGCGCACATGACCAAACAAGAAATGGCAGATCTAGAAGAATGGACTAGTCAGGGAGGGAAATTGATTAGATATACTGGTGGTTGTGCCGAATGTTCTCTTGATGGAGATAATGGAGAGATTCCCAAATTTGAATTTGCGATACAACCAGCATTTGTTAAAGGAATTAAGATAACAGAAAACAACAACATTGTTAATGATCAGGCAAACAGTTCTTATTACACAAATATTTCTAAGATTAATTTAGCAGAGAGAATAGATGATAATTTCAAAACCTATTCTTATCTCCATGTTTTCAGTAATAATTGGTATGGCGATTTGATGACTAGCTTGGGTGAATATTTGCATGGTTATCGTAAATACGGGAAAGGAATTATCATTTACAATGGTCTTTCAATGGAGGCTAATGGTTTGATTCCTAAGTCTGATCCAATTCCTAATTTAATCTATTCTGCCATTAACCCTTCTAATGATAATGAAAAAGGAGTTTTAACAAAGATTTGGCAACAAGAACTTAATCAAGCTTGGGATAGAACTGGGCAGGAAGCATGTGGTTTGCTTTATGCTAATCAGATCGGAACTAATAGTAATATTCAAACTCTAGGCGGAGAGATTTTAGGCCAGAATTTAGTTAGAATCAAGGGGAAAGTTGATCAGGTTGCTTTGTCTGGAAAGCCATTCTTTACAGGAAAAATCTCTTGCATTAAAGATTTGGCACTGGAAGTTGATTCAAAAGATGAATTGTATCAATTCGGACCAGAACTGAATGCTGTTTGGGGAGAGAATGGTGAGTTTTATCTTGATATTAAAACTCCTAATTTGGGACTAACTAAAGGCAATTATCATAAGTGCCTTATTGATTACAGGGCTATGTATCAAGGAAGTGCAAGAATAATTAGTGGAACAATTAAAACAATTTCTATTACAGACTTTGTTGTTAATCTTTTACCGCCCAAAGAAATTACAGCCAATTCAGTTATTTTTCAGGCAGAAATAATGGTTTGGGGGGATCATACAACAGCCTATCCGATTTTTAAATATTGGAAAAAAGAAGATAGAAAGATTACTGAGAATATGAAGAATGTGTATGTGCCTGTAGTGCCAAAGCCTAATAGCTATTTCTCTCAAACATCTGGACCCAAGCTTTTGCCCAATACTCAATATTGTTTTACTGTTCAAGATGACAAGTTTATTCGTTATTCATATAAAGAGGATGAGTATTTATGCTTTAAGACATTATCTGTAACCACTAATGGAGTTGGAGCATTAATTAATTCCAATGGATTATTTGTTAAAGATAATATTTCAACATCTAATTTGGGTCTGCCTAAGTATCAAATAGGGGATTCTGTTTACACCCTTTATCCTAAAAGTAGTGTTAAATCTAGCTTCTGTTTTTCTACCAGTATTGGCCCGATGTGTACTAAATAGATTATTGAAACCGCTTCTAGGGAAGCGGTTTTTTTGTTGTAATAACACTAAAATAGCGCATATTGACAAAACATGACAATAATGATATAATTGTAGGTACAAAAAGCAATTTGCAAAAACCAAAAAGGTTTGAGCAAATCTTAATAATCTAAAAGGAAAAGAGGTGTTAGAAATGTGTATAAAGAATGCTTGGCCAATAATCGCCATTGCTTTGTTGATTGTGGCAATAGTCTTGATGATTGTTCTTCTTCCCAAATACAATTCAGATTGTCCTTTGGGAAAAGATCATGTCATTCCGCCTCCAACAGAGCCAATTGATCCAAACATCGGATATTCCAAAGCCATTATCAAAATTGGCAATCAGGAATATCAAGTCTTTTTCACAGAGTGGGACCTAAGGGTCTATACTCCAGAAACTGGACTTGCTTGCAGAAAAGTCAGAATATTTACCAAGACTGATGAGTATGTTCAGGAATATGAAGAGTGCCGGAATATGAATATTCTTGAAAAAGAATGGAGCATGGATGGCATCTCATACACAGAAACAATCTATGTTCTCTTGGACAGTCAAGGCAATGAACTGGAACGTGTGACTAAAACTAGTCACTTCAAAAAACAAGGCCAAATTAAAACCCCTAGCTTAAAGCTAAGGGTTTTTTGTTTTTAGTGTGATAATTAGTCAGCTCTTTTGAGATTGCATGAGTCGACTTCGTAGCAAAATGTTGTTGGTTTGTTGGTGCTCCGATCAGTTTCAGTAATTTGAATCAAGAATTTTTTTGTATTGACTACTATTCTTTTTCCATCAATCTCGCGGATTTCATTATATGATCCGCGATCCTCAGAGACTAGCCCACGTTTTCCCTTGAGGTATCCTGAAATAATATCAACATTGGTACCTACGGTTATTTCTTTTGAATTCATCTTTTGCTTTGGATTACTAGATGCTTCATGTCTACTCCTCTTGATTGTGCATCTTTACGGATTTGTGCAATGGCCTCTTTCATTGTCTTGTTGAAGAAAGTGTAGTTGTTTTTGTAGTGGGGATCAGGGCAGAAAGCTTGCAATTCAAGTTTTTTATGAACTTCTTTACTGTTGCGTCCCATTATCACCTCCAGTGATTTAATTGGTAAGAATAAACAAAGCGCAAACAATGCTTATTGGGCTAAAAAGAGTATAGTATATATATTGAAACTGGTCAATAAGTGTATTTCATGGGACATAGGGGACATGTGGGACATTCTGATGTCCGATGTGTCCGATGAAAAGAGCAAAACAGTTGTTGATTTTTTGAATAAAATAATTAAATGAGAAAAATTATCAGTAAAGATTTTCTCTTGCCAAAAGTATCAAAAGACATGAAAATAATTAAGCTTGAATATATTAGAACATAATGTCGGACATTGACAATATTGACACTGAATTCATTTCCTAATAATATCAAACCATCAATTGACCTCGGACAACTTCTTTGATTATTAACAAGCGCGCTATAATTTTTTATAAAATATTTCTGCGCTTGTATTTTTTTGTTAAAAATGAATAATACTTCATCCGGGAGCCAACAATTAAATAATAATTCTCATAAATCGCAA
>JAKLGF010000058.1 GCA_022710815.1 Patescibacteria group bacterium | reverse complement strand
ATTAATTGTCCAATTCCCATTCTTGCGTGGATGAGATTCTGGATTACCAATAACAATCTGGGCCGAATTTTCTAGGCCCGCTAAAAAAGCAAATAGAATTGCAAGCAATATAAAAAAGGCAAATAACAAAATGTTTCGCTTCATAACATCAAACAAGCCCAAATATAATTTTGGCCTGCTTTTTTCTGTTCTATAAATATATTTTAAACAAAACAATAATTTAAAGCAAAAAAGTTCTTAACACCCCCTATTTTAAGCCCTTTTTACCCCCCCCTTGACAAGTTCCATCCCCCGTGCTATAATGTTCTTACCTTACTGATAAGGTCTTTGTGACCAAGTCATTTCAGGAAAAGCTCCCTGACAACCAAAAAGACAAGCATGCTCATCCCGTAATCATGGATGGCCTTGATTCTTTGGAGCTTAAATGCAGAAATGGCTTGCAAATAGCAGAATCTGCAGAATTCTGCCCACCAAAAGCCTAGGGCCCTTGAATTGGCTGCGACCATCGAAAATGCAGCAGAAAGGAGATCAAACTATGCCAGTTTCCTGCTACTAGCAATAGCAGGACGCAGGGATTGTTAGTTCTTTCAACAAGAGTGTCTTTTCTTCGCAATTTCGCGAAAGTCGCTTCCAAAAGCGACAAGTCAGTAAAATGGCTTTGGGAAACATTCCCAGGCCAAAACCCGGGTTGTGGCAACACCCAGAAAGTTTGTCCGTTAGGGTAACGTAACCACCCAGCAGAGTACAGACAACAAGGAGAAACCAGACAAAAAAGACATGAGAAAAAATCAGACCAAGAAGTAAAACATCCACGTCGGTCCCGTCCGCACAAGCGGCAAAGCGATATTGGCCAGGGAAGCCAAATCTGGAAGCGTTTTGAAAAGCTACTCCGCATGAGTTTGTACTAGCACATTTTTGTTCACCCTACTGCCTATTATCAACAACACGAGGCAAGTAGACAACGATCGACTCTGCCAGCTTAAAAACTGGCCACACTCGGGATAAGGCTTTTGCACCATGAGACAAGCCTCCCAACTCGCAATCGAGCATGCTCCAAAACAAAACCCCTTGCCGTGCACAGCAGGGGGTTATTTTTTTACTAAAAAACAGCTTCTAGGAGCTGTTTTCTTGTATTTAAAAATCCTACCTTTCCTTTGAAACCTCTGAAAATAATTTCAGAGCGGATCTCGCATGCATAGCCCACGGGCGAATGCAAATATGGAAATCCTTTAAAAAAATGTTTGTTCAGAGTTTCCAGGAAAAATAGGATTGTCTGCATACTAGCAAATAGCTTTTTTAAGTCAAATAAGTTGTTAACAGTTATTAAAAAGAGCTCCATTTCTGGAGCTCTTTTTGTTATAACCCTAAAGTTTTTGCCATTTGTTTTATCATTGATACCACAACTGGAGGTGGCATTAATGAAAATGATTCTGTTCCCTTGTCATCTTTGACTGTCCAAGGCTTTTCAGTAACATCAACTTTGTTTTCTGCTTGGTTGTAGCTGTAAACAAACTCTGGAGTTAATTCATAATCATCAACCATGTCTTTGGCAACATCAACTGGAACAGAATTGCGCAAAAGAATCTTGGGGATTCCGTAAATTCCAAAGGCTTTTTCAATTAATGTTTCATCAGTAGCTAATCTGTCCTTAATGGCCTCTATTCCCTTATCATCTCCTTCCTTGCCAACCATCTTTTCTTTTCCAAAGCCTTCACAGCCTGGATTATCACAAATCAAGTAATAATTATTATTGTCCTTATCATATCCAATTTCTTTTGTCCTTAATAGAATGGTGTTTCTAGGAGTGTGGCAAATAGGACAAATCACACGGGACTTAATTCTGGCATCAATAATTGTATTAGGAATATCAATCATGACAAAGAAATCAGGATCCTGTCTGTAATTGATAAGATCTCTGAAGTATAAAGAATAGGTTACCTGATCCATTTGTCTTGGGAAGCCATCTAAGAAAATTGCTTTTCTGGGATGCTTGGCAATTTCCATTTTAGTCAAAGCCAAAATGAATTCTGTTGGAAGCAATGATCCTACATCGCGAGACATCAAAGCATTAATGCATTCATCAATAGACATAAAGCCTCTGTAGTTTTCTTCCATGAACTTTTTAATCTCAGCCAATTGGGCTGGATCTTTAGCGGCTTCATTAGCATTTCTAACCAAATCTCCGACTGATAAGTGGACAACTCTGTCAGGTCCCACAATTTCAGAAAAAAGCTTGCAATAGGTTCCCTTTCCGCTATTCTTCTTTCCTAAGAAATAGGCAACAAAAGTATTGCCATTATCAAAGAATTCTTTGATCTTGATTATTTCATCGCCACATTTGGCATTGAAATATTCTCGGCGAGAAACTGGATCAGACATATCAAATGTCTTAGTCACGCCGTCTGTTTTTGTTTTAAAAACTGGAAATTCTATATTCATATTATTTTTTAATATATAAAAATAAACGACAAATGCATATTTGTCAAATAAAATTAGCTATCCTCTTAAGCCACAGTGCTTAAACAAAGGAGAAATTTCTTGTTGAACCTGCTTCAAGTCAGACAAAGAATAAGGATGAAGTTTTTCAAATTCTGGATCCAGAGTCTTGTTAGGGAAAAAATTCTGCAAATAATATTTCAATTGTCCTGGTTTATCTTGGGAAATCCATTGAGCCATGTTCTTAATATCCTGCTGATCAATGAAATTAGGAACAACAGTTGTTCTGAATTCAAAATCCAATTCGCTGTTCTTAAGAATATCAATGCTTTCTTGAATTAAGTTAATATCAATATTACTCCCAGCAATTTGGCAATATTTTTCCTTGGGTCCCTTAATATCCATGGCTGCATAATCAATCAAATTACTCTCTATTAAGCTCTTGAGCATAGCTGGATTAGTGCCATTAGTGTCTAATTTAACCAAAAATCCCATATCCTTGATTTCTTTAATCAATTCTGGCAAATCAGGATTAATAGTTGGCTCTCCCCCGCAAATAACAACACCATCTAATTGGCCCTGCCTTTCTTTAAGAAAATTCATTACATATTCCTTAGGAAATCTGGGTTGGTTGTTTAACTTGGTAGGCAAAACTAATTCTGAAGAATAGCAAAATCCGCATCTGAAATTACAGCCACCCAAGAAAATAATGGCACTCACTTTTCCTGGGAAATCTATCAAACTAGTTTTTTGAAGTCCGCAAAATTCCATATAGTAGATTAACATAAAACAAAAAACTTTTAAAACCTATTGACTTTTATTCTAAATAATGATTTAATAATTTGACACCCTATCCAGGTTGTTTTTGTTTTTTGACAATCCCAAACAGATACGAAAGGAGCGTGACTAATGTTTAGACTAAAAGACCTAATAGCTCGAGACTATTTTGTAGTCGGAGCCCACATCCAAACAACTTCAGAAGGAACAGTCGTAAAAATACCCGATAACCCTTGGGTGGGAATAAGCAAAGAGGATCGTAAGGATGTTTTTGAAAATCCTAACAGTCGCTATGCTAAAGACGGGCTACGAAGATGGGTCTGCGCAGGTACTCTCAATATCTACATCCATAATGGCAAAAGATACATTGGCTTGGCCAAAAAAGACAATAAGGCCCCAGCCTATCCCAATCAGTTCTCCATTACTGGTGGACTAAGCAATAGCCTGGAAGAATGTTACTACCCTATTCTGACAGCTATTAGAGAAGGAATTGAGGAAACAGCTATCTATCTCCCAGAAGAAAATCTCTTAGTTGTTCCTGATATTCCCATAGAAAAGAGATACAACCGCTACAAAGACACTATTTACACTGATGTCCACAAGCATGTTCTCACTCCCCATGTTCGCAAGCTATTTCCTCAGTTCAAAAACAAGAAATCATCTTACAACATTGATCAGGTCCAGGCCTGCTTGGTAAACACTAGCCATGATTCCCTGCTCTGGGTAGAACATCTCCAAGAAACCTATGGTCCCTATGCTGGGATCATTCAGCATGAGCCCCAGCGCAATGGATTGAACTTCTACAAAATTGTAGAAATCCAATTGCCTGACTCTCCCTTCATTCTAGTAGACTGTGAGAAGCTTCCTGATGGCAAATATCTCAATCTTCCTATCTATCTCTTTGATCTCCAGAAATTGAAAGCCAAAAGAATGCTTCTTGATCCCAAACACAAAAGCAATAATCACCAAGAAAGATTCTGGATCAATGGATCTGAGTGTTTCTTCAAAAGCGGAGAAAAACATTCTGCTGATCCCAAAGAATATTTTCCTTGCAATCCTGTTGCCGGAGATATTCTGGAAATCGCACTCAAGCACTACAAGTATCTGTAAACACAACTAA
>JAKLGF010000057.1 GCA_022710815.1 Patescibacteria group bacterium | reverse complement strand
GAAACTGGCTGTAAGAAGAATTTGCATACAAAAATGAAAAATCCTTTCATTAGCTTTTTAAGAGTTCGTCTTTAAGCCTAATGATTTCTGACATCATCTTGTCAGTGATTTTATCTAGTATGGCAATATATTCGTCAGAATCCTTAGGAATTTCTAAAGCTCTTTTGTAATCCTCCTCAAAGTAAAGAGGAGTGCCAATATTGACCTTTATTTCCTTTCTAATTTTCATTCCTTTTAAATTGGTTCCTGGAGGAAGCAATTCAAAAGCGCCCACTAAAGCCATGGGTAATATGGGGACTCCGGTTTCTAAGTAAAGACTGGCAGCACCTTTCTTGCCTCGGCCAGTTTCTCCAGTTCTAGATCTGGTTCCTTCTGGATAAATACAAATGATTTCTCCTTTTTTGAGATACTCGGCTGCTCTTTGCATAGCAATCTTCTTTGATTCAGCATTGGTTCTATCCATGCCAATTGTGCCAGCAATGAAATAGACGAAATCTCTCCAGAATCTTTCTATTCCTGTATATTGATCTGTTTGCCCGATAAAGCGAAATTTTCTGGGAACACAGAAACACCCATTAACTACCAAATCTAAAAAGCTCTGATGGTTGGAGACAAAGATAAAGTTCCTTTTGGGAATATTCTCTTCTCCTTTTACTGATTTGATATAAAAGACTCTGATTAAAGGATTAAGCGTGAAAAATAAAATCCAAGAAGCTATTATATTCATATAACATTGATAAAAACGCCCTTTTAATTTAATAACTCGGAAGCGTTTTTGATTGTTGTCTCGTACTCAGATACTATTTCCTCAATAATATCTTTGGCTGGCATTTCCTTGTCCAAGGCTCCAGCACAAATACCGCAAAGCATCAAAGCAGTATCTGTATTACCGGCATTAACTTTAGATCCGGCAAACCTTTCAGACTTAATTTCTTCTGGGAAAGGATTTCTTTCTTCCATTTTCTTGAGATTCTCAGTCAATTGATTTTTGATGGCTCTTAAAGGATGGCCAGTAAATCTAGCAATGGCAATTACATCTTCATCGCGAGCAGTTAGAATAGCCTTTTTGTAGTTCTCGTGAATTAGACATTCATTGGCAACCATGAATCTAGTTCCAATTTGAACAGCATCAGCACCCATGATCATGGCTGCTGCCATTGTCTTACCATCATAAATTCCTCCAGCTCCAATTAAAGGAATATTCTTTAATTGCATTTTAGCTTGAGGGATTAAACACATGGTTGTATTTTCTCCAATATGTCCTCCGGATTCTAGGCCTTCTACTACTACAGCATCAGCTCCATTGGCTTCCATTTTAGCAGCCAACCTAGATGAAGGCACAACTGGAATAACCTTAATATCCATTTGCTGGAAGAATGGGATCAATTCTATTGGGTTCCCTCCCCCAGTGAAAACAACTGGTACTTTTTCTTTAATAATGATTTTAACTAATTCAGCAACATTAGGATTCTGCAAAAGCAAATTAACTCCAAATGGTTTGTCAGTTAATTTCTTTGTTTCCTTGATTTCTTCAGCCAACCATTCTGGTGTTGCAAATCCTGATCCAATCACTCCTAAGCCTCCGGCATTAGAAACTGCGCTCACCAGGCTTCTTTCTGAAACTCCAGCCATTCCTCCTTGGATAATGGGATATTTTATTCCTAATAATTTTGTTAACTTATTGTTTTCAAACATATATTATTTTTTACTTAGGAATTTCTCTTTCATTTCTTTCTTGTCCATTACAGCAATAGTAAATCTGACTTCACATTTCTGTTCGCCATTAACATAGGCTCCTCCCAAGAAATTGGCAATTTTGCCGAAATAGAAACCAAGCATTTGAGCCCTGTATTCTATTTTATCTCCTGGCAGAATAGGAGCAAAGAATCCAGCATACCTAACCTGATAGGCTAACAAGTGTTTGTTAGTATTATCTGGACCAATCTTATCGCGCAAAAGAATAGTGGCTGTTTGGGCAATGCCTTCTACAGTCAAAACTCCGGGCATTATTGGGAAGTCGACAAAGTGGCCAGAGAAATAGTCTTCTTGGCCAGTAGTGTATTTGTAGGCAACAATATTATTGCCACTCATAGACTCTACTTCATCAACCCACAAGAAAGGCTCCTTGTATGGTATTATTTTTTTTATTTGCTCCTTATCGTAAAGCATATTATATTATCTCAATTGTTTTACCAACTCCCTGATCTTTAGCTAATTTGTAGACAACAGCTGCAGTGTAAAGATCTTGAACACCCAATCCAGTAGAATCAAACAAGGTGATATCCTTGTCATTGGTTCTGCCTTTCTTCTTTCCGCAAGCAATGTCTCCTAACATGGCAAAAAGATCTTTTTGGGCAAATAGTCCTTTATGGACTGGGACATTAATTTCTCCTGAATGGCTAGCTTGGGCCCAATCATCAACAACAACCTTGGCCTTCTTTAATATTCCTCCTTCAATTTCTTCCTTGCCTTCAGCATCAGCTCCAATAGCATTAATGTGAGTTCCTGGTAAGATCCAATCCTTTTTAATGATTGGCTTTCTAGCTGGGGTGGTTGTAGTGACAATATCGGCTTGGCAAGCTTCTTTAATAGAAGCAGCAGCAACAATATTGCAAACAATTCCTTCTTTCTGCATTCTCTTTTTTAAAGCTTCAATTCTAGCTGGATCCAAATCATAGACCTTGATAGTTTCTAATTTTCTAACAGTTAAAGTAGCAGCAATCTGGGTAACTGCTTGTTCCCCTGCCCCAATCACTCCCATGGTCTTGGCATCTTTCTTGGAAAGGAATTTAGCAGCAACAGCTCCAGCAGCTCCAGTTCTAATGGCTGTGATATATGTTCCATCCATTAAAGCAATGGGCAAACCAGTAGATGGATCGTTTAATAATATGGAAGCCATAACAGTTTTTAACCCTTTGCCAGGATTTTGAGGATGAACATTAACTATTTTGGTTCCGGCCATTCCTAAAGGTTCTGAAAAACTAGGCATGATTCTAAGGTCTCCATCATGGGTTTTGAAATACAAATACATTTTGGGGGGCATTTGAACTTTCTTTCTCCCATAGTCAGCAAATGCATTCTCAACTGCATCTACTACTTTTTTTACATCCTTTAAAGGAAGTATTTTCTTAACTTGGTCTTGATTTAAAACTATCATATTAAATGTTTTTCTTTTTCTTGCCTAATGCTTTCACCAATCAGGCGTTATTTTATATCGAAAGGCCTCCGTCAATATTTAAGACAGCGCCGGTGATAAAACTAGCTTGGTCACTGGCCAAAAAGGCAATGGCATTGGCAATTTCTTCTGGCTGGCCAAACCTGCCCATGGCAGTGAATTTTTTGATAACTCCTTTCATTTCCTCAGGAAGAACTGCAGTCATTGGAGTTTCAATGAATCCTGGAGCTACAGCATTAACTCTTACTCCAAATCTTCCTACTTCCTTGGATAAGCTCTTAGTCAAACCAATAACTCCAGCTTTGGAAGCTGAATAATTAGTTTGGCCAAAATTGCCAGCTTGTCCTACCACTGAAGAAAGGCTGACAATGGCTCCCTGGGTTTCAATTAATGAAGGGAGAATGGATTTGGTAACATTAAAAGCTCCGGTCAAATTGACAGCAATAACTTTTTCCCATTCTTCTGGGGTCATTTTCATTAAAGTTCTATCTTTGGTAATTCCAGCATTGTTGACTAAAACATCAATTTTGCCAAAAGCAGCTTTGATGTCTTCAGCCATTTTCTGGCAGGATTCCAAATTAGAAACATCGGCTAAAAAGTATTCTACTTTTGTGCCGTATTGGGCCAAGTCTTGCTTGGCTTGTTTTAAATTCTCTTCCTGGCTAGGAATATCATTAAGAGCAACGTTGGCTCCTAAACTGGCGAATTTAGCTGCAATAGCTTTGCCTATTCCCTGGGAAGATCCTGTGATTAATACAACTTTGTCTTTCATAATGGTTTGTTATTTAATAAATAGGTTTGAATTTTAATTCATCTGTTGCCCTTCCAGCTGTTTTAATTGTTTCAACAGCAATGGCTGACAGAATCGGGGGTGGATATTTCTGGCTAGTGATTTCATAGAAAATCCTGTCCACATTCAATGAATTATATCCTCCCAACATGACATGAAGGAATCTACTCACTCGGCTGGTATCCAATGATTCAATAGCATCAGCAATGGTTAAGATCTCTGGCAATTCTTTAAGGGCTTCTTTCATTAATCCTTCTTCTCCTTTCATTCTGATTGTTTCAAACAAACTGTCTTTCTGAATTAAGACTGCTAAATTACGGGTAGCAGAAACTTCTCCCATTTTCATAATAGCCAGATTAATAACCAAATCACTATCATAGGCCAATTGAGAGATTTCA
>JAKLGF010000056.1 GCA_022710815.1 Patescibacteria group bacterium | reverse complement strand
TACTGCTTTTTGTAATATTGATGTTGAGCTTGAATTTAAAGAATCAACAAAGAAATATGATTACTACCTTCTTCCTTATCCTTTGAGTTATTCTTCAGTTTCTCATGATGATAAGAATAATCTTTTTTGGCATATAAATTATTTTCCAGCAACTCAACTAGACTTGCTTGATCAGTGTTATTCAGCAGAGAATCCTGAAACACTCAGCAAAAAGAATCAGGCTATTTCTAATATGAAAGAGACGATAATGTCGAATAGAATAATAGTTGCAAATAATGGAGAGCCAAGTATTTCTGTTCCCGGAGCAATAGTAAATTGGCAAGGAACTAAAGTTAAAGCGATTGTGGCAATGGTTGAGAATCCAGGTAATCAATGGTTTGAGGTATATGCTATCACATCTTCGGCCATGCCTAAGAAAATAACAGCCAAATTGTCGGGAGTATCAATGAGCGCTGATTTGGCAAACGAATATTTGAATAGAAAGGGAATTTGTATTCGAGCAGTGGCTCAGACAAAAGACGGGGAAATAATAAAATCTAATCAAGTTTGCTATTAATATGAAAAAGAAAAAAGATTTAACAATTGGTTTGGCCTTAAGTGGAGGAGGAGTCAGGGGCTATGCTCATGTGGGAGCTTTGAAGGTTCTGGAAGCTAATGGTATTAAGCCCGACTTTATTGCTGGAACCAGTATTGGTTCTTTAATTGGAGCCCTGTATTGCCATTACAAAGATGCCAAGAAAGTAGAAGAAATTGTCATGGGTTTAGAATGGAAAGACCTCTTCACAATCAGAGAGCTTTCTTTAAAAGGAGGATTAGTTAAAGGAGACCAATTAAAAGCATATTTAAAAAAGGAATTAGACAAAATTGAATTTGGAGGATTGAAGATTCCTCTTAAAATCATTACCACAGACTATTTAACTGGAGAAAAAGTAGAATTAATGGAGGGACCTTTGGCTCCAGCTATTCAGGCTAGTTGCGCTTTTCCATTATTCTTTCCTCCAGTTAATCATGCTGGAAGAATCCTTTATGATGGAGGAATGACTGATCCTGTTCCTTGTCAGACAATAAAAGACATGGATTTGGATATTATTATTGCTGTTAATTTGAATAATAATAAAATGTTTGATGAGGCTAGGAAAATAGATACTAGATTGCGCACTGTTTTGGACCAAGCTCTCAGAACAATGGAAAAGACTTTAGCTAAAGAATCAACAGAAACAGCTGATATTGTTATTGAGCCCTGGGTTGATGGTTTGGAATTCTTTGGGCTCAAGGACTTTGTTCACAAAAGCGGAGCCAAGCTAATTAAAGCTGGAGAAGATGCAACTTTAGAAGAACTGCCTAAAATCAAAAAGCTCATTGAGCAAAAGCGAAAAGGAGTGTAAACTAACTATATGAAAGTAGTATTAAAAGATAGACAAACAATAGCTGACGGGACAATTTTAGTAGAATTAGATTTAAAAGGGCAGGAGTATAATTTTACTCCTGGTCAGTATTTCTTTTTGACCTTGCCTGAATTACTGTATGAAGATGCTAAGGGACCAATGAGGCATTTTACTATTGTAAACAGCCCCAGCCAAAAAGGAATTTTGCAATTTGCTACTAGGCTAACAGACTCAGGATACAAAAAAACCTTGAATGAAATTGCCTTGGGCACAGAAGTAGAAATTAGTAATGTCTTAGGAATCTTTGGAATTCCTAAAGACAATCAAAAGCCCATTGTTATGATTGCTGGAGGAATAGGGATTACTCCTTTTGTGAGCATGCTCAGAGATATGCATGAAAAGAAAGAGGAAAGGAATATTAGATTGTTTTATTCCAACAAGCTCAAAAAACAAACTGCTTTCTTGGATGAATTGCAGAGAATGGATTTGGCAGATAGCAATATGAATTTGATTCTGACTTTGACTGATGATCCTAATTGGGCAGGGGAGACCCGTATTATTAATGGAGAATTCATTAGAGACTATGTTCCAGACTACAATGATTGTTTGTTTATGATCTCTGGACCACCAGCCATGGTTGAAGCTGTTTACAACCAGCTTATGGGCCTGGGTTTGAGTAATTTAGACATTAAGACAGAAAACTTTGCAGGCTACTAAAAAGCCATATATTACAAGGCCTTGTCTGTATTGACAAGGCCTTGTTTTTGTGATATAATATGAATAGCACACCAAGGAGGTGATATGTCAGATTTTGGCACTACTATGATTGTTGCTGACAAGAGAGCAGTAAAGTTTCTCAACAAAGTGGAGCTCCCAAGATTCTTGCGTGATCCAATTGTGATCCCAAAAGGATCGATTGGAACAATCGTCGGAGAAACTTTTGATCCCCAAGCCAAGACAGTCATGGTGAAAACTAACTTTCTTGACTCAAAGGGCCAAATGAGGGAAATAAAGATCAGGGTCAAACAAGAAGACATTGATCGCATGGTCCCTCAATCAGCACAGAAGTAACCTCCCCAAAACAATTTGGGTGAAAAAAACGAAAGGAGATTTGTAGCAAGTGGAAACAACAGAGATAGGTCAGTTTTTCAAAGTGACGCAGGCATTACTTATCTTTGATGCCAACAACAAGTGTTTTGAGCTCAATAAGGGCCAAACCATTGAGATCTTACAATTGGCAGACGACAAGGCAATGAAGAAAGCCTTTTTCAGGGATGACCCACAAACTCCCTACTGGATCAATCCAGACGACTTTAGCAAATCTTGCAAAAAGTTGACCATGTAATTTTTACCCAAACTAACAAAAGGGGAGACACAAGTCTCCCCTTTTTAATTGACTTAAAACCCCTTTTTGGTATAACTTAATCATGCAAATTCAGGCCGTTAAAACTAAAAAGATAGTAGCTGGAGACGATATCTTTGCTATTCTTGACCAATATCTGCCTAAATTAGAAGAAAAGTCTGTTGTAGCAATAACATCAAAGATTTTAGCTATTTGCCAGGGAGAGATTGTAGAACATGGCAAAATAGAGAAAATTGATCTGATAAAAAAAGAATCAGATTTTTTTGTTGATCCCACAGGAGCCAAACATGGTATTGTTATTACCATTAAAGATAATTTCATGGTTGCTACTGCTGGTATAGATGAATCCAACGGCAATGGCTATTATGTTTTATGGCCTAAAGAAAGACAAGCCTGGGCTAACAAGATTAAAAACTATTTAAAAGAAAAGAACAATATTTCTAATTTAGGTATTGTTATTACTGACAGCAAAACCACTCCGCTTAAAAAAGGAACAACAGGATTTTGTATTGCCCATAGCGGATTTTATGCTTTAAAAAACTATATCCACACTCCAGATATTTTTGGCAGAGAAATGCATGTTACTGAAGCCAATCATGCTGAAGGTCTAGCTGCAGCTGCAGTCTTGGCCATGGGAGAAGGAGACGAACAAACACCTTTGGCTGTTATTAGCGATTTGGATTTAGTTAAATTCAATGACAATGATCCTCATCAAACAGAATTGGATCGTTTGAATATTGAATTAGAAGATGATTTGTATTATCCAATTTTAAGTAAAGCTGATTGGATTAAAGGAGATAACAAAAAATTATGAGTTTTTCTATTGGCATTGTGGGCCTGCCTAATGTTGGCAAATCCACTTTATTTGAAACAATAACCAAAAAACAAGTAGACAGGGCTAATTACCCTTTTTGCACTATTGATCCTAATGTGGGAGTAGTGGCTGTTCCCGATGCCAGAGTTGAGGCTTTGGCTGAATTAAGTAAGTCAGCTAAAAAGATTTACACTACTGTTGAATTCATTGATATTGCTGGATTAATCAAAGGAGCAGCTCAAGGAGAAGGATTGGGAAACAAATTCTTGGCTAATATCAGGGAAACTGATGCTATTGTCTATGTGCTCAGAGTTTTTAAAAATTCTGACATTATTAATACTAATGACACAATTGATCCCATTAGAGACAAAGGAATTCTAGATACAGAATTGATTTTAAAAGACATGGATGTGGTTAGTAATAGATTAGGAAGCTTGGATAGAGAAATCAGAGGAGGAAGTAAAACTGCTGTTAAGGAAAAAGAAGTTTTAAATAAAGCTGTAACATTATTACAAGAAGGAAAAGTTTTAGCAGAAGTAATAACAGACGCAGAAGAGAAAAGGATTTTATCTAGTTATCAATTGCTTTCCATGAAGCCCAGAATCTACTTGCTTAATGGAAAAGATGAAGAAGTGCCGGGGGAAATAACCAGCGAGTTTCAGAAGAACAATTGGCCCTATTTAATCATTGATGTAGCTACTGAATTTGAATTAGTGGGGATGAGTTTGGAAGAGAGAAAGGAATTGGGAATTACTAATGAGCCTGAATTAGATGCCTTAATCCAAAAGGCTTATCAGACCCTAGGTTTAATCACATTTTTGACCACAGGGGCTGATGAAACCAGGGCTTGGACCTTACACAAGGG
>JAKLGF010000055.1 GCA_022710815.1 Patescibacteria group bacterium | reverse complement strand
GCTGATCCTCCTCCACCAACTTCTCTTTTATTTCCAGGACCTCTGGGAGGAGTGCTGGTGCTAGAAGTAGCCACGCCTCCTGTTCTTGTAGCCGGACCCCTCCCTGCACTGTATGTTACTTCAGTAAAGATATCAAAGAAACTACTAATTGTGCTTCTTTGAGTTTGACCAAGACTGGCGCAAGCATTGGCAAAGCTTGTTTGATTATCAGGCTTGCCCATTCCCATCCAAACATCAAAGAAACTACTCATTCTGTTCATAGTCCCAGATGGAACCTTAGGACATCCAATACTCATTGGAATCTCTGTGAAGATATCAAAGAAACTACTAACCCTGATTTGTTTCTCTGGACTCAGTCTACTACAAGCTAGAAATAACGTATTAGGATCTCTGGGTCTTCCCATTTCCAACCAAACATCAAAGAAACTATCAATACTGTTAAGCTGATCAACAGAAGGATTAACACAAGCTTGAACAGTAAAGTTCCTATTCCAATTAGCAGGAGCTGTTTGTACTGCTGGAGCTGGATTTAAAACTGGACTGGTTGGAGCAACAGGAGTGGGGACAACAGGAGTTGGAGCGCTTATTTCAGGAAAGACATCAAAAAAGGAATTTGGAGTAGGACTTGTTGTGGGAATAACAGGAGTAACAGTCTGAACTGCTGGAGCCTGAACTGGCAATACTGTTGGCTGATACGGCCCAGGCTGAATTGTTATTTGATACGGATTCAATGTTGTCTGAGCCATTGCCATTGTTGGGGCAAGAGCGATCAGAAGGAACAATGTGCTTTTTTTCATATTTATTTTTATTATTAGCACATTTATTATAAAATATTTAGGGAATAATAAGCTGTGGATAAAAAAACACCGCCTAGTGGGCGGTGTTTTAATTTGTTATGGCTTTAACTCAACAATCCTCTTTTCATTAGTTGAGATCTTTTCATTATGTCCTGAAGGATAATCTCTGATTGCTTCCAAGAAGTCTTTTTGGTTGACTCTGGTTCCCTTTCCGGTCCAGCTTCCTGGATCATTGAGGATGAATTCATTTCTAGCATCATTGTATCCAACAATCAAAACAGTGTGAACTGAAATGTTTTTAGGATTCTTGTAAGGAGGAACAGTCAAAATCTTTGATCCATCAATAGGGGCAGCATACAAGTAGCCTGATCTCAAGCCGTATTTAATAATATCAGCTGTGGGATTTTCAATAACATTATAGCTGTGCTTGTAATAATCTTGCCATAATCCAGCTGTTGTTTTTACACTAGTATCATGATAAAGGTGGCTGGAATAATTCTGGTATTCCCAATCACACATGCTCAAAATCTGTCTAATGGCATATCTTTGAAGCATGTCTTCATCAGTGTAAACCTTGAAAGGATCTTTGTAGTCAACTTTGTTGTAATAGATATGGGCTTGAACTAAACCAGCTTCTTCACAAGCAGTGCTTTGGCAAGAATCATACCATCCGCCTCCTGGAGCCTGAGAGAAAAATGGAACATCGATATAGACATCTCCATTTTGTTTGAAATAGGTTTCAGTCATTTCAAAATCAATCTTGTTTCCACTGTTGTCATACTTAACAAACAAACCATTCCTTTCTACTCCTAACAAGTTCTTGCTGAACAAGTCTGTTAACTTGGAATATCCATCCTGGATCTTTTTGTCAGCTTCAAGCAATTGCTGATCTAAATTAATATTACACTTTACGCTTGGTATTTCTGCTAAATACAAGGCTGATCTTTTGTATAATCCACTGATAATGTCTGTTTTAATTGCTTCAATAGTTTGAGCATACAAAGGAGCAATCTTGTCAGAATACAATGTTATCTTTTTAACATTATTAATCGATTCAACATGAGCTTTGGCTAATTCAATAGTTTTGGTTACTACCTCAGCATTGGTTCCTTTAGCCTTTGTTTCCTTAAGGCTATCAATTGAATCATCGGCTGCTTTTTTAGCAGCTGACAAGTCTGTTCTGAATTTAACTAAAATCTTTTGAACATCATCAAGATGATTAAAAAAGTTTCTAGTAGTTTCATTGACTGAATAAGGATTAGCATCCTTAATCACGGGAACAGTTGTGGTTTGAATCCCCTTTGGAGTTGTTGTAGCCCCAAAAGTTAATGCTGGCAGCAATAAAAGCCCCAGCAACGTAAATGTTGCTTTTTTCATATAAGTTTTTGTTTTTAAAGTTAACTGATTTTAATAATAATCCTTGAGTTCGTCTAGAGCCCCTAGCTTTCTCATCTTTTCCAAGGCCTTAGCCTGAATCTGCCTGATTCTCTCTCTAGTAACCTTAAATTCTTTTCCTACTTCTTCAAGAGTGTGCGGGATTCCATCTTCCAATCCAAATCTCATAGAAAGAATCTTCTTTTCTCTAGCTGATAAGTCTTTAGATATCCTGTCTAATCTTTCTTTTAAAATAGTTCTGGCTGCTTCTGTAGCTGGGCTAGGAGTTTTGTCGTCTTTAATGAATTCAGACAAAGTGCTGTCGTCATCGCTTTCTCCCACTGGAGCTTCTAGAGAAACAGTTTTTTGGGAAATCTGAGTTAAGTTATGAATCTTTTCTACTTCCAACCCCATTTCAGCAGCAATTTCTTCTGGCAAAGGTTCTCTTCCCAAATCTTTCATTAACCAGCGCTTAACCTTATTGTACTTGGTTATCAATTCAATCATGTGCACTGGAATACGAATAGTTCTTCCTTCATCAGCTAAAGATCTGGTAATGGCTTGTCTAATCCACCAAGTAGCATAAGTGGAGAATTTGAATCCCTTTCTCCAATCAAATTTTTCTACTGCTCTGATTAATCCTAGGTTTCCTTCTTGAATTAAGTCCAAAAGAGTTAGGTTTGGAGAACGATCAATATATTTCTTAGCAATAGAAACTACTAATCTTAAGTTAGCTTGAATTAATCTCTTTTTAGCTTCTAAATCCCCTTTTTCAATACGCTTAGCTAATTCCTTTTCCTGGTCAGCAGTAGGAGGTGGAATCTTTCCAATCTCTTTGAGATACATTTCCACTGAATCAATAGGGCCTTCTAAAAATGACATTCCTAAGTTCTTATCATCATGAGTAGCCAGGAATTCCCTTTTTTCTTTGACTTGAATTCCTTTGTTCTGCAAATCATCTAGGAGTTTCTCAAATCCTAAAATATCTTCTTCCAAATTAGGAAAGGTAGCTAAAATTTCATCTTGAGTTACAAATCCTCTGGCTCTTCCCTTCTTGATTATTATTTCTATTTTTGCCTGATCAAAAACTCCAACATCCTTTAAATTAAGAGCTGGCTCTTTTTTGACGAATTTGTCGTGCTTGGTTGATCTCTTTTTAGCAAAAATCTTGTCAGCCAGTTTTACTGTTTTCTTATGAGTAACTTTTTTAACTTTCTTTTTTAAAGCTTTTTTAGCTTTTTTAATAATCTTGGTTTTCTTCTTCATTGGTTTGACTTTCTTCTTCTTTTTGAGCGCAATCTTTTTGGTCTTTTTAGCCAATGATTTTCTAGCTTTCTTTTTAAAAGCTTTATTCTTCTTGGCGAGCCGTTTTTGCGATTTTTTCTTTTTCATATTAACAACTTGCTATTTTTTTGCTAAGTTTGTCAAATTCTTCGCAAAGCTCCTTGACTTTGGCCTCATCTTTCTGATATTGCGCTGTTTTTATCTGCTCAGATATTTTAGCCATTTCTTCTTTTACAGAAATACTAGAAAGCTCCTTTAAGCAGACTAAAAGCTCTTCTTGAGGCTTAATTTTGTTATCTAGTTTATCATGATCGATTTCTAGCTGAAATACAAGATCGTTGACGTAATCTCTGAAATTAGACGAACAGTTTTCCCAATAGGACTGATCGCTGGCAATCTTGGTCACAAAATCCTGATTATCCTGGCTCAAGAACTGCAAATGCCATTGGTCTGGCATTGTTATACCACTTTTGTATTTGGCAAACAAGGCCACAACTCTTTCTTGGAGTTTTTCCTTGCGATTCTTTACTGCTGGTTCAATTATCTTTTCTGGAGCAATGGAATAATCTTGTTCTCTTTCTTGTGGCATTCTCTGCATTTCTTGAATAATAGCATCTTCCTTTATTCCAATCTGAGCAGAAAACTTAGAAATCCAATGCATTTGTTCTATCTTGTTCTGAATATTGCGGATAACTGGCAAAACCATTTCCCCTATTCTCTTTTTCCCATCTACATCATTGCTGTCCCAGCGAGACATGGCTACTTCAAAGTAGAATTCAACTATGGATTTGGTATTGCCAACCATTTTCTGCCAAATTTCTGGATTCTCTTGAATAATATCTCCTGGATCTTGGCCTGGGGGCATAGTCATGACTCTAACATTGAAATCATTGGCTAGAGCCATTTTAATTCCCCTTTCTGTGGCATTATTGCCTCCCAAATCCATATCAAAGGCAATAATTAAATTCTTGGTATAGCGCTT
>JAKLGF010000054.1 GCA_022710815.1 Patescibacteria group bacterium | reverse complement strand
CAACAAACAGTTCGCAATCCATTAGACTTGATGAAGATTACTGAGAAAGTCAGAGTTACTGCTATTGTTAATGGAGGAGGAATCCAAGCCCAAGCAGAAGCAGTCAGACATGGAATTGCCAGAGCCTTGGAGAAATTCAATATTACATTCCGCAAGAGATTAAAGAGAGCAGGATATCTCACTAGAGACCCAAGAGAAAAGGAAAGAAAGAAATTCGGTCTCAAGAGAGCAAGAAGAGCTCCACAGTGGGCAAAACGTTAATATTTCACCACCGCGCAAGCGGTGGTTTTATTTTACTAAAAAAGCCCCCGAAAGGGGGCTTTTAAGATTAAGGGACTATTCTTTCAGATAAATACAGAGTTCCTTGGCTGAGGATATAGGCTTTTTTATCCCTTTGGTTGAAAAAAATTATTGGATTGTCGTATTGGGCAATAGTAGCCATATTCACCTTATCTCTGTTGTCAGTTTCTGTGATTATTATCTTAGAATTATCATTGATTAATAAATGATTGTCTCCAATCCAAGACATTCTGGCATCCAAGCTTTCTAATTTAGAAACAATAATTTTGTCTCCTTGTTTATGGGCTACGTCTTCAAATTCTTTGTTCTTTAAATAGAAGACGATAATGGTTCCATTGTCATTGAAAGCTACCTTTGATTCATCATTAGAAAATGATATTTCTTTGGTTTTGTCAGCTATTTTCTCAAAAACAGAATTGGCTCTGTCTAAATAGAAAAGGGAATCTCCTACAAAAACAAAGAGATCATTGTTCTTTTCAGCTATGTTGCATTCTTGATAATTCAAGGTTAAGGGCTTTAGGCTCAGCACTTCTGCTGTTTTTCCAGAGATTGCTGATCTGTAAACAAAGCCATCTTTGGAAACCCAAATAATATCATCACTAATTGTATAGCAAACAGAGTCTTGGGCAATCTGGGAAATGTTTTTAATATCCTGATTAGCTAAGATACCAAAAGCTTTGATAATATCTGAGGTTGTGGTTGGTTTTTGGTCTTGGCCAATATCAGCTATTAAGAATCCTTTTTTGTAACCAACATTGTAATCAGCCATTATTCTCTGGGAATCATTGGACCAGCGGATATTTTCAATCTGAGTAGCCCTGGGACTAGCAGAAAGGATTTCTTTTTGCATTCCTCTTTCTAAGTTAATAATCCCCAAAGTAATAGCAGTATCACTTTTAGTAATTACAGCAATGTCAGAATTATTAGGGGAGAACAAATACTCTTTAACAGGCAAAGTAGTTGTGGGCTTGTTAGGCAAAAGATCCAAAGCTTGAGAAAACTCTATTTTGTTCTTCACAAACAAAATACTTTTAGCACTAGTCACTTCCTGTTCTCTGACAGTTAAGGTTTTTTCCCAAGGAAGATAGCCATCTCTGGTAACTAATACTTTGTAGCTTTTAGGCAAGAGATCAGTGATAAGGGCCTGGTCTATTAACAAATTAGTTTTCTTGGCTAATTTGCTATCAATGAAAACAGAAGCCCCAGCTGGATAGGTTTTAATGGAAATGCCTCCAGTCTTAACCACTCGGATTTTGTTTCCTGAATCCAAGACAAGCCTATACCCATCAGAGTAATAGACAATGGAGGGGACAATTATTATGAAAGCCAGCACTAGGCCAGCCAGGATGAGTCTTTGCCTTATTTTGTTCATATTTAACTGCATTTTACACCAAAATTTCGTACTTGCCAATTTCCTGCTGGGAAGGTAATATAGAAATCAATCATATGCCTGAAAAATTCATTATTAATGGGGAGAATAAACTCAAAGGAGAGATAGAGGCTAGGGGAGCAAAAAACGTTGCTTTCCCAGTTTTAGTGGCTTCTCTTTTAACTGATCAAGATTGTGTAATTGATAATCTTCCATTAATTGAAGATGTTTTCAAGATTATTGAAATCATTAAAAGCATGGATGTTGATGTTCAATGGATTGGACCCAGAAAAGTCAAAATCAATGCTAAGAATATTAATCCTAATAAGATTAAGAAAGAATTGGTTTCAAAATTAAGAGGCTCCATTTCTTTATTCGGAGCCTTATTAGCTAGATTCCATAAAGCCAATCTTCCTCAGCCAGGAGGTTGTGTTATTGGTTCCAGACCCATTACTACTCATTTAGATGCTTTCAAACAATTAGGAATTACTGTTACTCCAGAAACAAACAGCTTTTCTTTGAAGATTGATGATCCCAAGCCAGCCACAGTTATTCTCAATGAATTCAGCGTTTCTGCTACTTTAAATGTTTTAATTTATGCTTCTTTAGTCCCAGGACAGACAACTATCAAAATTGCTGATCAGGATTATCAAACTCAGGAATTAGTTAAGGTTTTAAATAAAATGGGGGCTAAGATTAAGATTCATCCATTTAATACTATTACAGTTGATGGAGTTAAGAAATTGAAAGGATTTAATTACAAATTAATCTATGATCCAATTGAAGCTGGAACATTCATTTTGTTAGCCGGAGCCACTAAGAGCAATTTGATTGTCAAGAATGTAGAAATTGAATTATTGGATTTGGTTTTGAAGAAATTAAAAGACTTTGGATTGATTTTCAAACAATTGGATAAATCAACAATTGAAGTTATGCCTTCGCATAATGTTAAAATTGAAAAAATCCAAGCTTTGCCATATCCAGGAATGTCTACTGATTTGTTGCCACTCTTTGGAGTCTGGGCAACTCAGACTGAAGGAATGACTCTATTGCACGATCCTTTGTATGAAGGCAGATTGAAATATTTGGAAGAGCTAAACAAAATGGGAGCCAATATTATCTTCTCTGATCCACATAGAGCAATTATTCCCGGACCAACTCCTTTGTATGGCGTAGAAATTAATTCTCCTGATTTAAGGGGCGGAGCTTCTTTGATTGTTGGAGCTTTGGTAGCCAAGGGAGAAACAGTGATTAATAATATTTATCAGATAGATAGGGGATATGAAAAGATAGAAGAGAGATTGCAAAAGATTGGAGCTGATATCAAGAGAGTTTCTTAATTTGCTACTTTAAGTTTTGATTTAAATTAATATGTTTACCAAAAAAATTGGAATTGATTTAGGAACGGCCAATTCGCTTGTCTTCATCCCTAAAAAAGGAATTGTTTTAAACGAGCCCTCTGTTGTTGCTGTTTCTCTTTCTGAAAACAAGATTTTGGCTGTGGGCAAAGAAGCCAAGGAAATGATTGGAAGAACTCCTGATTCCATTAATGTTTACAGACCTCTTAAAGATGGAGTGATCGCTGACTTTAGAGTTACTCAATCCATAATCAGATATTTCATTGATAAAGTGGGAGGGAATATGAGGTTCTTTAAGCCAGAACTCTTGATTTCTGTTCCAGCTGGAATCAGCTCAACTGAAAAAAGGGCTGTTATTGAAGCTGGAATCTTAGCTGGAGCCAAAGCTGTCTATTTAGCCAAGGAACCTATTTTGGCTGCTATTGGAGCTGGTATTCCCATTAATTCCTGCTCAGGCCATATGATTGTGGATATTGGAGGAGGAACAACTGAAGCTGCTGTTATTGCCCTAGGAGGAATGGTAACAGTGGGATCTCTGAAAGTTGCTGGAGACAAAATGAATGATGCCATTGCTGATTATGTTAAAAAGAAATACAACCTAGCTATTGGAATTGAAACTGCTGAAAAGATTAAGATAGAAATTGGAACAGCTATTCCAGAAAGAAAACAACAGGAAATTGAAATCAGAGGAAGGGATTTAATTTTAGGATTGCCTAGGAATATTAAAATATCTTCCAATGAAGTAGCTGAAGCCATGGCAGATAAGCTTGATGAAATGATTCAAATGATTAAAAGAATCCTCAGAGAAACACCGCCAGAATTATCAGCTGATGTAATGGATAGGGGAATGATGCTTTCAGGAGGAGGAGCTATGATCAGAAACCTTGATGTTTTAATTGCTAAAGAAACCGGAGTTCCTTGCAGTGTGGCTAAAGAACCATTGTATTGTGTAGCCAAGGGAACTGGAGTCATGATTGAGAATTTGGATATTTACAAAAAGAGCGTAATGAGCAAGTCATAATTATGGATGAGGCCTATTCTTCCCAGAAGAAATTTTTAGACCAAGTTTGCTTGCAGGAAAAGATTTTCCATGCCTATTTGTTCTACGGAACAAAAGGAGCCAATGATGCAGCCAGATATTTCGCCCAATTGATTAATTGCCAGGCAGAAAAGAACAAACCTTGTTTGAAATGTGATAGTTGTAAGAATATATCTAACAATACTTTCAGTGATTTAATGGTAATCAGACCAATGCAGGCTGATAGCAAGGGCAATGAGAAAAAGGGAAATGACATCAAGATTGATCAAATTAGATTAGCCCAGGACTTTATTTCCCGCACTTCTCTTTCTGATTCATACAAAATAGTTTTAATAGAAGAGGCCCATTATTTAAACAAAGAAGCCCAGAATT
>JAKLGF010000053.1 GCA_022710815.1 Patescibacteria group bacterium | reverse complement strand
CTGTTGGAGATCCATTCAAGGATACTGCCGGCCCATCACTTCACGTTTTGATCAAGCTATTAGGAACTCTTTCATTAGCATTGGTCCCATTGTTCATGTAATTAAAGAAAAAATATATTAATGGAACCAAAAATTACTGTTACTAAACAGCCTAAGTCCAAGGTGGAAATAGAGGTTGAATTTTCAGCCCAGGATTTCAATTCTTTTATTGACCATGTCACAGAAGAATCATTAAAAGAAGTTGAGATAAAAGGATTTCGTAAAGGAACTGCTCCCAAAGAATTAGCTTTGGCTCAATTGGACCAACAGGCAATAATGGAGCATGCTGCTGAGCATGCTGTTGAACAAGGTTACAGAAAAGCTGTTGTAGACAACAAGCTGGAAGTAATTGGGCAACCTCAGGTTGATGTCCAAAAAATTGCCAAGGATAATCCCTTTGCTTTCAAGATTACTGTTGATGTTTTGCCTAAATTTGAATTGCCTGATTACAAGGCAATTGCTAAGACAGTTAAGAAGAAAGAATTAGAAATCAAAGAAGAAGAAATTCAGGATTCTTTGAAATGGTTGCAGAATACAATGGCTAAGTTAGAAGATAAAACTGGAAAAGCCCAGAAAGGAGATTGGGTTGAGATAATGTTGACCATTAATGACAACAAACCCAATAGAGATGCTTTCATATTAGGGAAGGGGAGATTATTACCTGCCTTAGAGGAAAAGATAGAAGGTATGGAACCAGGACAGGAAATAGAAGTTGATTTTGAATTTCCTGATAAAAAACCAGGTCATGCTAAAATTGCTTTGACCCAGGTGAAATTAGTTCAAATGCCAGAATTAAGTGATGAGTTTGCTAAAACAGTAGGAAGCTTCGAAAATTTAGAAGCTTTGAAACAAGCTTTAACTAATGATTTGAAAGCTTCTAAGGGAAATCAAATAACCCAAGAGGCTGTTGATCAGGTTTTGGAAAAAACTGCCAATCAGGTTAAAGATTTGCAAGTCCCCGATGTTTTAATTGAAAGAGAAATAGAGGAAACAATAAAAGACTTTCAAAAAAGAATCACAGATCAGAATATTACTATGGAAGAATATCTGGCTCAGACCAAGCAAACAATGGATGGTTTGCATTCCCAATTGAAGCCAGGAGTAGAAAAGAAGATTAAAGAATATTTGGTCCTTCAAGAGATTAAAAAACAAGAAGAGATCCAAATAGGGGAGGATGAATTGAATGCTGAGGTTAACAAAATTACCCAAAATTACCCAGATTTAGCCAAGGTTGACCTAGGCAATTTGCTAGAATATACTAAAGAAAGGATGGAAAACCAACGAACAATAGAGAGAATCGATAGTTTCATCCAATAATTAATTTTGATTACGAAGTTAGTATGATAATTCCAACAATCGTCGAAAAAACTAATCGAGGGGAGAGAGCTTATGATATCTACTCTCGATTATTGGAAGAAAGAATAATATTGTTGGCCGGGCCGTTAAATGACGCCATGGCCAATTTAATAATTGCCCAATTATTGTATTTAGCCGCCAAAGACCCAAAAAAGGATATTCAATTATTCATTAATAGTCCTGGGGGATCTGTTACATCCGGACTGGCAGTTTACGATACAATGCAACATATCAAGCCGGCAGTAGCCACTGTCTGCTTTGGCATGGCTGCTTCTATGGCTGCAGTGCTTTTAGCTGCTGGAGCCAAAGGAAAAAGATCAGCTTTGCCCAATTCTGAAATAATGTTGCATCAAGTTGCAGGAGGAGTAGAAGGACAGGCCAGCGAAATAGAGATTACTGCAAAACAGATTCTAAAGATCAAAGCAAGACTTAATGAGATACTGGCAAAACATACGGGTCAGAAATTATCTAAAATAGAAAGGGATACAGACCGCGATTTCTATTTAGACCCTGTTGAAGCCAAACACTATGGTCTCGTTGACCAGGTGCTTAAGTCAAGCAAAATCTAAACTCTTTGCCGCTGCTTAAAAAGATAAGGGCAGAAAATTAACAAAGGCAAATATGCAAGAGAATATGAACATCATATTTGCGCTTTTGGCTGGAGTTCTGGGAATTGCGCTAGGGTATATAGTCAGACAGATGATAGCGCAAAAACAAGCCGGAAGCTTAGAGCGCAAAATCAAGAAAAAAATCGAAGAAGCTCGCCAGATTGTCGAACAAGCTAATAACAAAGCTAAGGAAATAATTGACAGGTCTGACGAAGAGCAAAGAGAACGCAAAAGAGACATACTCAAATCAGAACAACTTCTTTTAAAAAGAGAAGAGCTTTTGGATAAGAAAATGACTGATTTTGAGGAACAGGAAAAGAAGGTTGCCCTAAGAGTAGAGGAAGTAAAACAAATCAAAGAGCGCTTGGACTCAATGATTAAGGACGAGGAAGTTAAGTTGCAGGAAATCTGTGGACTTTCTGGAGACCAGGCCAAGGAATTATTGCTTAAAAGAATTGAAGACGACAATCAGCAATATATTCTGGAGAGAATGATTAAGTTAGAAAGAGAGTCTAGGACTAAGTATGAGCAAAAAGCTAAAGAAATTACTGCTTTAGCTATTCAAAGATGTGCTTTGTCTCAAGCTCAAGAATTAACAACAACTATTGTTAGTATTCCTAATGATGAAATCAAAGGAAGGATTATTGGAAAGGAGGGGAGGAATATTAGAACCTTTGAAGAATTGACTGGAGTGGAATTGGTAGTTGATGATACTCCAGGCGGTGTTGTTATTTCAGGTTTTGATCCTATTAGAAGGCATGTGGCTAAATTAGCCTTAGAAATGCTTATTGCCGACGGTAGAATCCAGCCAGCCAAAGTTGAAGAAACAGTTGATAAGGCTAAGAAAATGATTATGGAAGAGATAAACAAGGCTGGAGAAGCTGCTGTTTATGATACCCAGGTTATTGGCTTAGAGCCTAAATTAGTCCAAGTATTGGGAAGATTAAAATTCAGAACCAGTTATGGTCAGAATGTTTTAATGCACTCAATAGAAGTGGCTCATTTGTCAGCTCTATTAGCTGAAGAATTAGGAGCCAATGTTAAAGTGGCTAAAATGGCCGGGCTTTTACACGATATTGGAAAAGCTATTGATTTCCAAATAGAAGGAACCCATATTGATATTGGTATTAAGATTTTAGAGAAATTCAAAGTTAATAAGGAAATCATTGTTGCTATGAAGTCTCACCATGGCGATTATCCAGCTGAAAGCTTGGAAGCCATGATTGTTCAAGCTGCTGATCAGATTTCAGGAGCTAGACCCGGAGCTAGAAAAGATACATTAGAGCAATATATTAAGAGATTAGAAGATTTGGAAAATATTGCTTTAGCTTTTGATGGCGTTGAAAAGGCTTATGCTATTCAGGCTGGTAGGGAATTGAGGGTTTTTGTTAATCCAGGCCAAATAAATGACATTGATATGCATAAAATGGCCCGTAGCGTAGCTGATCGCATAGAAGAGGAGCTTAAGTACCCAGGAGAGATAAAAGTCATTGTAATTAGGCAGAACAGGGTTGTGGAGTTTGCAAAATAATGAAAAACCCTTTATTATTAAGGCAGTAAGCAAATTAAAAGGTCGTATAACTATTCCTTAAAACATGACAAAACAAGATTTAGCAGAAACAATTGCTAAAAAATTAGAGCTTTCAAAAGCCAAAGCAGAAGAATTCATCAACATGATGATTGATGAAATCACAATGGGTCTCCGCAAAGGAGATGAAATTGTGCTTGCTGGACTTGGAAAGTTCTTAGTTGTAAAGAAAAAGGAGAGACAAGCAAGGAATCCCAAGACCGGTGAAATGGTCACAGTTCCTGCTAAGAAAGCTCCCAAATTCAGACCAGGCAAGCAGCTTAAGGATGCAGTCAAATAATTTGATTGTACAAAAAGCGACCTAAAAACAGCCCCTTTATTAGGGCTGTTTTTGTTTGTTTGATGTTGACCAAAGCCACAAATCTTGCTATTTTATAACTATTGAACGGAGCGTAGTGCAACGGTAGCACGAGTCCTTTGGGAGGATTTAGTCCGAGTTCAAATCTCGGCGCTCCGACCACTACAATTAAATGCGGGTATAGTATAGCGGTAGTACGAAACCCTTCCAAGGTTTAGGCACGGGTTCAAGTCCCGTTACCCGCTCCAAATAAAGACACCCCTACGAGGGGTGTTTTTGTTTACAAAGCCTGTGGAAAAAAACTTTCCTAAAAACAGCTATATAGCGTATAATCTAAATACCGCCCATATGCAAAACGAATTGTTCCGCAATCTTTCCAAGCAATTTGATTTTAAGAATCAAGCTAGGGAATGGGGGATACCTATTTGGCAACATCCGCAACTATTGTTCACAGTAATGGGTATCTTGATTATTATCACAGACATTGTGGTTTTTTTGGTGGGCAGACAGAAGATATTTGTTGATGATCCTTTTCAATTAGTAACAGTAG
>JAKLGF010000052.1 GCA_022710815.1 Patescibacteria group bacterium | reverse complement strand
GATAAAGATGGCTCCAATGGGAATTTACGCCACAGTAGTAATAACTAATGATGGCGGATGTGATTCTGATCAGCTTGGCAATCAAAACATTTCCGCTTATCCCAATAACGGAGATTACAAGAATTGCGGGTTAGGTATGAATTCTAAATCTGAAAAGATTGCTAGTTGGAAAAATGAAAAAGGACAAACCGTATTTTATTCATTCTTAAAGCTTAAGAATAATTGTTCTTATGATGTCAAAGCAGGAGTTAATGCTGGTTGTATATCTGGAGGAGGATTAAATGCTTCTTCTTTAGCCTGGAAGATCCAATTTTCTTATAATGCCTTAAGAGCTTTTACATATAATCAATGGCCTGGATGTCCCGATGTGCCTCAAGACAAGCAAGAACACGACTTGAATGTTTTAACTCCTTATGACTTCTCGGGAAGTTGCAATGCAGCTGCTTTGATTAATATAGGGAGATATTGGTATGATTTTGGTCCCCCTCAAGCCAAGAAACAATTCTCAGAGAATAATAGTTTTAGTATTTACAAAGCCTTGGAATTGAGAGCGACAAATGGGGGAGAAACTAGAGAAGACAATTGTGGATCATTGGCCAGAGTTGCTAAAGAGAAAGGATTATCTTACCAATCTTTCTTGAATAATACTTTGCCTGCTGGTACCAATCTTTATGATAAAGATACTGGGTATTTCATTGGTCCAAACGCAACGGGTCAAAATCGAATTGAATTAATGAAAGTTTTAGAAAGGGCTTCAGTGATCGTAGATAAAGGATATCCTGTAAGATTTAGATGTTGTCATGCTAGTGGCCAGCATTTTATAAACCTCTTAGGAGTAGATAGGGGAGCAAATAATATCTTAGACGAAACAGATTATGTCTATGTCAGTGATAGTGCTTGTAATACTTATGCAACAAATAATCAATGGAGTGTGGAGCGCTTCATTGATGAAAACTGTGGGGGAAGAGATGATTGTCAGGACGGGAATGTGGGCCCTAATTGTACTAGTAAAGTCTTGTGGTATGAATTGAAATAATTCAAAAAACTGCCTGAAAAGGCAGTTTTTGTTATAATCCAAGGGTTTAGCTACTATTGACTTTTCTGAATTAATATGATATAATTAGTCATAGACAGCACCAATAAAAACAAGGGCTAAGCCCTTCATATCGATAGCAGTCTAAATAAAAAGCTAGGAGGACAAAATGACAGATGAAAGAACAGACGCAGAGATTCTTGCCGAAGCCAATGGTGAAATGATTCAGATTCCAGAAGGGGATCTTCCCACCAAGGGCAATTTCTTCAATGGTCCTGAAATCAAGAAGCCGGAAAAGAGCTTTAGGGCTTGGGTCATCCTTTTGGTCATAGTCACGCTGACAGTAGGGTTCTTTCTCTACATGTGGGCGCAGACTCCATGGGGCCTCAAGATTGATTCAATCAAGGATGGGTACATTGATTCCCTCAAGATTGAATTCACTATCAATGATTTGCATGGATACCAGCCAAAGGATCTGATTCTGAGCATTGAATACAACAAGTCTGTTAGTTCAATGTTGCTCTCAGGAGAAGAAATCAAGCCCGGCAAGTATCTGCTTCCAATTTCATCAGGAGTATTGCAGATCGGAGATAATCAAGCTCAAATCAGCCTTTGGGTTGATGGAAAGGACAAGCCTATCGAAGTCAGCAATGTCGAAGAGTTCATTGCAAGATAAGCTCAAGACAAAACAAAAAGGGGTACTCATTCAGAGTATCCCTTTTTCAATACCATTTTTTTATTAACTTCTGAGCTTCTTGCTGGTTTTTGACCCAATGGATTCTTTTGTCTTTCCCAAACCAATTCATTTGATGTCTGGAGAATCTCCAAATATCAGAATTAAGGCTTTCTATCATTTGGGCAGAGGTAATCTCATTTAAAATGTATTTCATTATCCATTTGTATTCCAGTCCTAATTCATTAGCTCTTTTAGCTGTCAGAATTTTCTTGCGGTAAAGATTCTGGACTTCTTTGACCATGCCTTGGTCAATACGGGCTAGTAGTCTTTTCTTAATCAATTTCTTTAATTCTTGATCCTCTCTTTTGATTCCGATTAAAAGGCAATCATATTGGGGATTGTGTTTTAATTCTGGAACATAGCCCAGCTGAGTAGCAATTTCAATAGCCCTAATTAATCTTCTAGGATTTTTTTGTTCAACTGTTTGGGCTCTTTTGGGATCTAATTTCTTTAAAATCTCCAATAGTTCTTGAACAGACTTCTTTTCCAATTCTTTTCTTAATTTCCAGTCAGTTTTGGTTTGGGGGAATTGCCAGCCATCAACAATGCTGTAGATATAGAAGGCTGATCCTCCTACTAAGAAAGGAATCTTTTTGGATTTAATAATCTTGTTGATTATTTTGTAGGCATTTTTCTGGTATTGCCCAACAGAATATTTCTTGGAAGGCAAAACAATGTCTAGTAAATAATGAGGGATACCTGACATTTCTTTTTTAGTCACTTTGCCAGTGCCTAAATCTAAATGTTTGTAAATTTGTCTAGAATCAGCTGAAACTATTTCTCCTTTCAAGGTTTTAGCCAATTTAATAGACAATCCTGTTTTGCCAGAAGCTGTGGGGCCTAATATGACTATTAATTTTGGTTTCAACATAATTCTCCTAATAAAATGAAAGACTCAGCTTTTGTTATTTTTATTCTAGCAAATTCTCCCACAATATTCTTGTTAGATTGGAATTTGACTGTTTTGTAATGTCTGGTTTTAGCAAAGTAGATATCTTTGTTGGGCTTCTTTTCAAAAACTAAACAATCTAGAATTTTGCCCACAAATTTCTTGTTGTTTTTCAAAACTTCCCTGGCTAGGGCATTATTAATAACTGTATATCTTTTTTTCTTTTCGGTATTAGTAATATTATCCAATTTAGCAGCCGGAGTTCCTTTTCTAGCAGAATATTCGGCTAAATAGGCCATGTCAAAACTAATTTCTTTTACTAAATTAAGAGTATTTTTGAATTGTTGTTTGGTTTCATTAGGAAAGCCGATAATAATGTCAGTAGAAATGGCAACAATTTTCTCTTGATTAGTTCGGTATTTTTTGAAAGCTGATCTAATTTTTCTAACTAATTCTTTGTATTTTTTATAGTATATGGCCTGGCCATATTTTTCAAAACCAAATCATCTCCAGCTTGGACTGGAAGATTGATAAAGGGGGTCATTTTTTGGCATTGGGCTAAGGTATTAATGAACTTATCTGTCATTTGAGCAGGATGAGGGCTGGTGAATCTGATCCAAAAATCTCCTGGTATTTTATTAATCTCCTTAATCAAATCAGAAAAATCATAATTGCCTGATTTGTAATCATTAACATTCTGGCCTAAGAGCCAGATTTCCTTAGCTCCTTTTTTAATAGCAGCTTTAGCTTCGGCTATTATTTCTCTATAGCTTCTGCAAACTAATGGGCCTCTGGTATATGGCACAACGCAATAAGTGCAGAAATTATTACAGCCATAGGAAATGGGAATATTAATCGAGAAATTATTATTGTATTTAGCTTTACCTTTGAGGTATTTAATATTTAATAAATCATTTTCAGGCATTCTTCTTTGATTAGTAAAGCCAATCATTTTGTCTTGGTTTAAGAATTTATCCCAATCGGGCAAGGATTTGATTGGCAAGACATAATCAAATATTGCTTGGAATTTGGCCATGTCTTCTTTAACTACACAGCCAGTGAGAATAGACTTTTGATTGGGTTTGAGTTTGTCTTTGATAGCAATAACTCTATCTACAGCAGCTTGTCTGATTGAGCACATATTAATTATCACTAAATCAGCGCTTTTTTGATCTGAAGCTGGTTTGTATCCTAGGTCTTCTAGTTTGGCTGCAATTCTTTCTGAATCTGAGGCATTCATGGCGCAACCCAAGGTTGTAATATGGTAATTAAACATTGGCTTATTATACAATTAAGCCCCTTATTTTCAAGCGCAAAAGCAGTTGACTTTCCTCTCTTTTGTTATATAATAACAATGTTGAAAAATAGCTCGGATTATTTAATCCTTTGAAAATAAAAGGGAGGGAAAATGGCCTTTGCTCAAATTGATAAGAAGTATGTCCTAGGAATAATCCTGGGCCTGCTTGGATACATTGGAGAGATAATAGCAGTTTGTATCATGATCAAAAAAGGTTTCAATTTCTTAACTGTTGGAGCGGTTATTGTGCTTGCTGGCGTGGTTATTGCCGGGACAATAATAGTCTTTAGAAACGACAAGAGATGAAAGGAGACGCGTGTCTAAAGTTATAAAAAGATATCTAGTAGGGGCGATCATTACTCTTATCGGTGGCTACATTGCAACAAGGATGACTTTTCTTCTTTTCAAAGAAGGATTCAGCATATCAATTGCAAATGCAGTCGTTTGGGGCTCGGCCATTACTATTATTGGAATAATGGTCTTGTTTGCAGCACGCGAGGAGTGATGATGAAAAATTGGATTGCTCTGTGGTATCAAAGAGGAAACTACGGACCCACAAGAGGTGATTGGACAGTAATGGTAGTGTCTCTGATTGTTTTCCTGGTTATTAGCAGCCTTTTTTGGATATTCGGACCAGCTTGGTTGGGATGGGTATTCTTAATGGT
>JAKLGF010000051.1 GCA_022710815.1 Patescibacteria group bacterium | reverse complement strand
GCAAGAGCAAAACATCTTGGAATTAGTCTTTAATTCGCAATGAATCTCCAGCCCTATAGTTGGTTTGTATTCATCAATTTCCATATTTCTTAATTAAATAATAGCACAAAAATTGTTTGTTTAAAACAAAAGTCCGCCTTCAGGCGGACTCTGGTCTTACTTGTTTTCCAAAGCTTCTCTTTCCTTGTCTAAATTCCTTTTGTTAGCCATATGTTCGCTAAACTTTTCCCCATATCTGGCCTTGAGTTTAGCAATATTGGCTTCCCAGATTTCATCAAACCCTATTCCTAATTCATCGCAAAGAATAGCCAAATACCACATAACATCTCCTATTTCTTCTTTTAAATGGGTTTTGTCTAATTCTCTTCCGTAATAGATATGGGCTTTAATGGGAGAGAGGAATTCTCCAGCTTCTGAAGCCAAGCCCATTGCTCCGTGTAATAAGCGGACTTCTTTTTCATCAATGCGCTCCAATACTGGTTTGTAATCCTTGGTTTCTGTTACTTTGGCTAAATCAATGTATTCTTGTGGGTTCATAAACTAAATTTTACTTTTTGATATTTCCTTCTAAAAGCAACAACCTGCTTTTTAACTTTGCTAATCTCAATATTATCAAGTAACAATTGCTTGAATAAATTGGCAATTGTTTTCATTTCCTTTTCCTTGGCCCCCATCCTAGTTATTTCCTGTACTCCAATTCTAATTCCTGAAGGATTTAAGGCACTCTTGTCTCCCAAGATCATATTCTTGTTAACAATAATATTGGCATCTTCTAATTTCTTAGCTACATCAGTTCCTCCACCGCAATTAGCTACATTAATTAAAACTTGATGACTAGCAGTAAAACCTTTTTGCTTGTAGCAAACATCAAAGCCATTTTTCTCTAAAGCGCTAGCTAAAGCTTTAGCATTTTTAATGGTTTGACCCATATACTGCTTTCCATATTTCTTCATTTCAGAAAAAGCTGTGTACAATCCTGGAATTCTGTACAAATGATGATTGGAAGTAATTCCTGGGAATATTTTTCTTTGAATTGCTTTTTGCAATTCTGGATCAATATTTCCAATTATTATCCCTCCTTGAGGTCCAGGAAATGTTTTATGAGTTGAGGCAACAATAATATCAGCTCCTTCTGATAAAGGATTCTGGAAATAGCCAGAAAAAATCAAACCAAAAACATGGGCTGCATCATAAACAATCTTGGCTCCCACTTTAGCGCACGCCTCTTTTAATTCTTTAACAGGCATGGGGAATAAGATAACAGAACCGCTCAGAATAATGAACTTAGGTTTTAATTCTAAAATCTTTTCCTGAGCTTTTTTAATATCTATCTGGCCATTAGCATCAATATCAAAATGATGAATATTCAAACCCAAAAGGCCAGAAGCCCCCATTTTTTCATGGGAAATATGCGATCCTCCATCAATTCCTAGGGTAATAATAGTGTCTCCTGGGCTAGTTAAGGCTGAGAACACAGCCAAGTTAGCCACTGCCCCGGAAATAGGCCTAATATCCACAAAACTGGCCTTAAAATGGTCAGCAAAGGCCTGTGTGGTCATTTGTTCCATCTGGTCGAAAAAGACCAATCCTTGGTAAAATCTCTTGCCTGCTGTGCCTTCAGCATACCTTCCCAAAAGATCAGTATCTAAGGCTTTTCTAACTGCTGGAGATAGGATATTTTCAGAGGCAATAAGATTCAGGGACTGTTTGCGCCAGTCCTGGTGTTGTTTGAGAATTTTTAACATTTGCTTCATTTAACTGGTATTGTTGCTGTTATTTCACTCTCATCAATAACAAAATCATCAAAAACAATTGGGATTCTTTCTTTAACATCTTTGAGCAAATTAACAAAAACTCTTCTGATTTCCCAATGAGCTTTTTTAGAACATCTCAATTTAAAAACATGCCTCCATTCTCTGAGATTGGCAGTCATAACAATTTGAGATTCAATTCCATTGGGTAAGATTTGTCTGGCATCTTCTGGAATCCAACCAGCCGATCTGAGTCCTTTGTACATCTGCTCATTTAATTCAATAAAATCTTTGACTGAAAGTTTGGTTAAAACTTTAACTGGTCCATCTTGTCCTAAAACCACTTCCACTATTTTCTCATTCTCGTCTTTATCAGGCGGAAGAACAACCTTGAAATCTTTTTCATCAACATAGCGGGTAGACTCTTGAGTATATGAAGCTACTCTGTGCCTGACTAATTCATGAGTTAAGCCTCTAGAAACTCCATTAAATTCAACAGTCATGGCTGAGTGCTCTAAAACACTCTCATGCCCTAATCTGCGAATCATATCCACAAACCTATTAGCTGATTCATCATTAATCTTATCTCGGCTTTGATAAGCAGTCCTCCCAGCTGTTTCAATTAACTGCAATGGATTTTCTCCATTGAGTCCAGTCATTATTGCTAAAATCTTGTGGCTCCCTTGGTTTTTTAAAATCTGTGCCATATTATATCTTCATTAATTTAATTATCTCTTGATGCACATTCTCAATTGTTTCTTCCCCATTAATTACATTAATTTCTGGAAATCTTTTTACTACTTCTTCATATTGTTTCCAAGTATTAGCTAGTTTCTCTTCTACTTCAAAGAATTTTATTCCCTCATTTCTCCTAACCACTCTTTGCATGCAAGTCTGAGGACTGACTTTAAGTAAAAAGACATAATCAGGCATTAAAAACTTTTCATTTAAAGACATCAAGAAATCCATATCATTGCCATGAGCAGTTCCATAGGCAAAAGAAGAAAAAGCATAGCGGTCGCAAATTACCCATTGGCCTTGCTTTAAAGCTGGAATAATTTGATTGTCTAAATGTTCTTTTCTGTCTTGGGCAAACATTTCCTGGAAAGCCTTGGCCTCTTTGGTCTTTACCTTATCTAAAACATCTTTGATTTCCTGAGCTACACTAGAATAATATGCCCCCTCTATGGGCTGAGTTGGTTCTTTGGTAGTAATAACCCCAAGTCCCTTACTTTCCAAATACTCTTTTAAAAGTTTGACTTGGGTTGTTTGGCCTGAGCCATCCAAGCCTTCAATAACAATGAATTTCCCGGGATAGTTTTCTTTAATCATATATCTCTGGTTTCAATTGATTCGCCATTACTTGTTTTGACTGTATTCTCCAAATTAACTGATTTGATTTTAATTGGTATTTGTAATTCCTTTAATACTTCTCTTACCTTTTGCATTAATTGATCATAGGTCCCATTGTTTTCAATCACAAAGTCAGCCTGCTGGGCAATTTCAATAATTCCTTTTTCAGTGGGAGCGCTGTCTAATTCTTGAAACTTCTCAAAACTAGAATTATCATCTTTTTTCTCTCCCCTATTTAAAACTCTTTCCCAGCGAGTATTGGCTGGAGCAGAAACATAGATTAATTTGCCATTTAAGCTTTTAAGCAATTCTAATTCAACTTGATAGCGGATACCGTTTAAAATGACAATCTCTGTTTTGCTGTTTTCAATCTTTTTAGCTACAGATTTAGCAATAATATCAGCGCCGAATCTTTCTCTTAAAACATTTCCCAGCCATTGCTGGTCTTCTTTTTTAATATCCTGCACAAACAAAGAAAGGGCTTCAGTTAGGGCCTGAGAAAACCGCACAAAAGAAACGCTTTCCACATTATCTTGTATAAAGCGGCAAATAGCGTCTTTACCTGATCCTGTTTGTCCTGTTATTCCTAAAATTAACATAGGCCTTCTTTTTTATTCACATCATCACCATATTGGTGCTTGTCATCAATAATGTCTTTTTGGCTCCAATCATCAATCCATTCCTGAGTTTGGAATATTCTTACCTTTCCTTCTTTAGTACTGCCAATAAATCTCTTAATGCCAGCATTAATAATCATCTTCTTGCAGATAAAGCAAGGAATGCTGTCTATCCAGGATCCATCTTTAGAACTGGCAATGGAAAGATAAATATCACCGCCCAGTAAATTAACTCCGGCTCGGGCAGCATTGATAATAGCATTCTGTTCAGCATGAACAGATCTGCAAATCTCATATCTTGTACCATGAGGAATTTTAAGCATATCGCGCAAACAATTCCCGCGCTGATAACAGTCTTTAGTTTTTCTGGGAGCGCCAATATATCCCGTAGCAACAATTTGATCATCACGCACAATAATAGCTCCGCCTTTGTTGCGGTAGCAAGTTGAACGCTCTCCCACTTGTTTGGCAATATTAAGATAATATTCGTCCTTAGAAAGACGAACAGTATTTTCTAAATTGTTAGAGTCCATATTGGTTTATTTTACCACTTCTGAGATTTTTGCAAACTCTTGCAAAAAGAGCAAAAGATTGCTTAATTAGGCAAACAAAAACCCCCTGTTAAGGGGGTCTTTGGTCCAATGATTATTCTCCAATAACTTCAATTCCCATGTTCTTGGCAGTTCCTGCCAAAACTCTTACAGCTTGTTCAACATCATCAGTGTTTAAGTCTACCATTTTTCTCTTAGCAATTTCTCTAAGCTGAGCTCTAGTAACTTTTCCAGCTTTCTTCTTGTTAGGAGTTCCTGAGCCCTTAGGAATACCTGTGGCTTTCAAGATAAGTTCTCCTGCGGGTGGTTGCTTTAAAACAAAAGAATAGGTTCTATCTTCATAGATAG
>JAKLGF010000050.1 GCA_022710815.1 Patescibacteria group bacterium | reverse complement strand
TTTATTCAAAATTGGAATTCTTCATCAGCTAGAGTTGTTCCTCTAGGAGCAACAACATCTTTGGGAACAGTTTTGAAATTAGAAGTTGATCCTTTGGATGTTAATTCGGGATGGAATGTGGCTGGAATGAGTACCAGATATGATATGTGCTTTAGGCAAGAAGATATGGAAACAGCCTACAATCAGAATCCATCTACTCCTATTCCGCCCGAATGCATGCACAATATTTCCATTTTCAGTCCGGAATTAGGAACCACAGTTAATACAGCTGTTGGATTGATTGCTACCAATCCTGTTAATCCAGGCAATCAACCAGGAGTCACTACTTTATCAGGATTTACTCCCATCTTTGTTGGAGGTCAAATCTTCTTATTCGCCAACTCTTCTGGAACAGCCAGAGTCAGATTAGACTTTGCTGACACTTTTGCCTATGGAACAATTGAAAACAGATGGTTTGATCAGGGAGTTGTTAGAGGATTTGTAGCTACACCAACTTTCTCAATTATTAATGACGGAACCTATGGAGGAGGCGGAGGAAACCCAACAACTACTACCAGCACTAATCCTTATCCAGATATTTGTAATGGTCATCCTGGAAGAGATATTACTGATGAAGTGGGAGGAGTTCCTTGTGAAGATGTTAGAATTGGTGATGTTTATGCTAATTACAAAGCAACTAAGGTTTGTAGCAATGGCAGAACATATATCTGTTATATGGATATGGATCCGCCACCAGAAGGAGACTGTGTTGAAGAAATCTTCCAAGTTTCTATTATTGGTTCCAACGGTGTAGAGCAGAAATTGAAGCCAGAGATTTTGGGAATTTGTTCTGAACAACCCAATGAATCTCCTAAGATACAAGGCGATGATATCAAGATTGATCAAAATACAGATCCGCTTTGTCCATCATATAGAGGTATTGTTGTATCTTGGACCTTTGATGATAAGGAGGATGGGAATAAGCAAACCAGCTATCAGATAAAAGTATATGATAAGAACGGCGATAAGGTTTATGATACAGACAAAGTTGTTAACAATGATTCCACTACCAGGTTTGTAGACATGCAGCAATTGGGCGGAGCAGATAAGTATTATGAAAATAGATATTATGCTGAAATTACAGTTTGGGATTCAAAAGACAAAACTGCTCAAGTAACAACTAAGACTATTAATGCTCCTAGTCAAAGAACCCCATCATTTAAAGCTCCATATATTGAGTTCCAAAGAGCAGGTAATATTGTGGGAGCCCCAATGCTCTTTAGCATTGCTAATACTGTTGAGTATCCAGAAGTAAGCACTGATAATGTTAAAAGCATTGAATGGAGTTTTGATAAGAATCAAGATTATGAAATGGTGTTTTCTGGAGAAGATTTGCTCAAAGGCCTTAATGTTACCAAGAGCTTTGCAGCCAGAAAGATTGATCAAGATATTTATGTCAGGATAATAGACAAAGACAATAATATCTGCGCTACTAGAAGAAGAGTTAAGTCTTCATCAGTACCAACAGTTATCTGCGAAGTGGACGGGCAGGGGAACATTACTCGTTGCGGAAAAGAGCCAGGGCAATAACAACACTAAAAAAGCCCCCGTAAGGGGGCTTTTAAAGTAAGTTTATTTTATCTTGGCAATGACTGCTTTCAAAGCCTTGGGATTATCTACTGCTAATTGGGATAAGACTTTTCTGTCTAAGGCAATATTGTTTTTCTTAAGCAAATTGATGAACTTGCTGTAAGATAAACCTTCCTGTCTGACAAATGCGTTAATCTTGATATTCCAAAGGTTTCTGAAATTCCTCTTCTTAACTCTTCTATCTCTGTAGGCATATGTGCCTGCATGATGGAGAGCTTCTCTGGCCTGGGTCAGTTTGGATTTTCTTCCATGTCTGTAGCCCTTAGTGGTCTTGAGGATATTCTTTCTTCTTTTGTTGGCAATCGTACCTCTTTTTACTCTTGGCATAATATTTATCTGCTATACTTTAATACTTTCTTAATGATTTTGGCTTCAGACTCTGGTAAAGTTTTCCATTTCCTCTTATTGCGTCTCTGTTTTCCAGTCTGCTTGGTGAGATAATGGTCTTGTCCCATTGCTCGGCGCATAATCTTGCCGTTTTTGGTGATTTTGAATCTTTTTGATAAAGACTTCTTTAATTTTGCTTTTGCCATATGATTATTTTCCTGGTGAGATTATCATTGTAAAGCCTTTGGGCCTTTTTTGCAAATCTTGCTCCAATTTGATCGGGACAAATTGGCTGATAACATCTTTAAAATGGATTATTTTTTCTTTGGCTAAATCTTGGAATGCGTTCTCTCGACCTCTTAAATATATCTGAATTGTTACTTTGCAGTTCTTCTTGATGAACTTCTCTACTTGGTGGGCTTTAGTCTCAAGGTCGTGTTCGGAAATATTGTAATTGATTTTGACCATTTTGTGCTCATTTTTGAGCTGGTGCTTCTTGGCTGCCTTTTCTTTCTTTTCTTCCATATACAGGAATTTGCCGTATTCTCCGATTTTGCAGACAGGCGGGTCAACTTTGTCTGTAACTTGGATTAAATCCAAGCCTCTGTTTCTGGCTTCAGTTATGGCAGCTGATATTCCCATAACGCCTAACTGTTGGCCATCTTCAGTAATGACTCTGACTTGAGATGCCCTTATTTGATTGTTGATAAAAATTTTCTTGTCCAAAATGTTTTTGTTATTTGGTGGAGATGGCGGGTAATGAGCCCACGTCCAGAAGTTAAAGGCGAAACGAATCTACAAGCTTATCTTGTTTGTTTTTAACATTGGATGAAAACAAGAAAATTCCAATGTCAGTTTTCCCTTTAAGGTTGAGCCTTATCCCAAGGGAAGGGAAAGGGCCTGATCTGATAATTTTATGCCCTCTAGAGCCTATCAGATGTCAGCAAAGAGGACACTGCTTAACATTTATGCAAATGCGTAGGCAGGAGCCAAATTAAAGTTGGCAATTGTTGTTTTCCTGGAAGTTTATTCAGATTCCAGAAGACTGAGCTTGCATCGATTTGCTAAAAACAACCGTCTAAGCAAATCATCCCCATTAATAATCTTGCAATGAACGCTCGGTATCCCTTTGGATATCACGATTTTTCAAGTCTTGGCGCTTGTTAACCTTGCGCTTAGACTTTCCTAAGCCAAATTCTAACTTAATTTTGCTTTTTTTAGTATATACTTTTATTGGCACTAATGTCAAGCCTTTTTGGGCCAATTTTCCCGTTAAATACTTGATTTCCTGGCTAGTGACTAAAAGCTTACGATAGCGCTCAGGATCATAATTACCAGGCATATTATTGGCCTGGTAGGGCGGAATATTGCAGTTTATTAAGAACAATTCATTGCCCCTTAGGGAAACAAAGGCTGCATTTATATTAATCCTCCCTATTTTAATGGACTTTACCTCTGGTCCCAGTAATACCAAGCCAGCCTCGTACTTCTCCATGAAGTCGTAGTCAAAAAAGGCTTTCTTGTTTTCGGCCAGTATTTTCATATCTTTATTCTAGCAAAAACTCCTTGGTTTTAGTAGATAAAAATGATAAGATAAAAACAATGACTAGTAAAGAGAAGATAGCCCAGTTGATAGCTGGAGCAATAAATGAGTTACAACAAGAGGGGAGAATGGCTAAATTCGACATTCCTCCTGTTATAGTCCAAAGAAACGATGTCTTTGGCTATGCTTGTAATATTGCTTTTCAAATTAAAGCCCAGGCTGGCAACCCAGTTGAAACAGCTAAAGATATTGTTACTAAGATCAATACTAATGAATTTTTAGTCCAAGCAGTGAATGGATTTATTAACTTTGGATTGTCTAATCAGCTCTTTTTAGATTGCTTGAATGATATTTTGTCTCAAAAAGACAAATATGGATCAACTAATATTGGCAAGGGCAGAACAATGGTCATTGATTATTCTTCTCCTAATATTGCCAAATCATTTGGGATTGGACATTTGAGATCAACAATAATTGGACAGGCAATTTACAACCTATATCAATTCCTAGGATGGAAATGTATTGGAGATAATCATTTAGGAGATTGGGGAACCCAATTTGGAAAATTGATTTATCAAATTCAAAAAGATCAGATAGATTTAAAAACCCTAGATATTGCTAAGCTGGAAGAGCTTTATGTTAAATTCCATCAAAATGCTCAGGAGAATCCTAGTATTGAAGAAGATGCTAGACAATGGTTTAAAGAATTAGAACAAGGCAACAAAGAAGCTTTAAAGATTTGGGAAGTTTGCAAAAAGATCAGCCTTAATGAATTTGATAGAATTTATTCTTTGCTAGGAGTTAAAATTGATAATGCTATTGGCGAGAGCCAATACAACAAAGGAGCTAAGGAAGTAATAGACCTATTAGTTAAAAAGGGGATTGCTCAGTCTAGCCAAGGAGCTTTGATTGTAGAATATCCAGAAGAGAAATTGCCTCCAGTTGTTTTGAAGAAGTCTGATGGCACAACAACATATTTTGCCAGAGACTTGGCCGCCATAGTTTACAGGGATAAAAAATTCAAACCTGATTTGATAATTTATGAAACAGGAAATGACCAAGCTTTGTATTTCAAACAAACAGTTAGAGCAGCTAAGGATTTAGATCTCAAAAAAGAAATTCAGTTTGCTCACATTGGTCATGGCTTGATTAGAACTCAAGAAGGAAAGTTTTCTACTCGC
>JAKLGF010000005.1 GCA_022710815.1 Patescibacteria group bacterium | reverse complement strand
CATCAACAATCAAATTACCACCAGCGCTATCCCCTACTATGGCTATGATATTGCGTTTGAAGTCAGTAAAAGAAATATCTTTGTACAAAAGAGCTGCAATATTTTTCTGAATTTCCCTAAAATTATTTTCTATCTTGTACTTCTCACAAATCATTTCCAACATTTCTGCTTCTTGAGTAGAAGTTAGAAGATCTTTGATAGAGTCTGGCAAATTATTAAATTTTTGTAATCTTTCATTGGCCATATGTTTTAAGGAGTTGGATTATTAGGGGGCTGTTGTCTTTGTTGGCGAGCAGCATTTTGAGCTCGTTGAGCAGCCTCAGTTCTTAATGTTTTAACATATTTGTTAATAGCTTTGGGAGTATCTAAAGGAGCAGAAGTTGGAGTTGGTTTTAATTCATGCATACCGTAAATAGCTTCGGGAGTAGAATAAATTTTGAAAGCAGCTGGGTTGATTTCTGCTAGACCGTCTCTTCCTGCTTGAGTGCTAATGATAGAATCAGCTCGGCTAATGAATTCATCTCCTAATCTCTTAGTAGCTGCCTTGTGGGCTTGCTCTTGAGACATGTAGATCATATTTTCTTGGAATCCTTGCATCTGGATTATTTCATTATCAAGATCTCTAACAGTGTTCTGGTCTAAGCCATTGTAGAAATTCTTCATCTGGTCTTGGCTCATATTAGTCATAAACTGCTTAGTCCAAGTGGCTCCTTGTTTGTTCATGGCTTGAGCAACAACATTAGATCTTGATTCCATAATAATCCTTTGCATCTCATCGTTATTGATGAGCATATCAGACATTTTAGTAATGTTGTCAGGATTAATGGATTGAGCCAATTCACTTCTTCTTTTAGGATCAGTCATGCCTGAAAGTAAAGTAGTGGCATAAGGGCTTCCCATCTTTTCCATTGAAGCCAATATGGCTCCATTGTTCTTACTAGATCTTAATAAATTGACAAAGGCAGGAGTATTTAATAGGTCTTCAGAAGAATCTTGAATTGTATTCAAACTGATAGCATCAGCTACTTCTTTGTATCTTTTAGGGTCTTTTTGAAGAGCATTTAAAAGATCGGTTGAGTAATTTCCTCCTCCTCTAGCCATGGCTGCAAAGATAGTATTGTTGTTTCTGGAATTGGCAATATTCTGGATTGTCTCAGGAGACATAAATGATTGGCGATCCATTTTGGCAATAGCGTCTGGGCTGAGTGATTTCTCGGTTGCTTTGACAGCAATGTCTCCAGCTTGGCCAACAAAGTTCTTCATAGCGCTGGTAACAGCTCTTTTCTGTGAAGCAGTAAGGCCCATTTTATCCAATTCTTTATCTAAGTCTTTAGCGTCCTTGGTTAAGTTCTCAGCAGAAAATGGATTGAATTTGGACAAAGATTTTCCAAGAGCATCTCCAGTTTTAGCATTAGGAGTTGAAGATTTGATTGCCTTGAGCAATTCTTCCATATATGGCTGGCTAGTATTCTTGAAGTCATCAGCAGCCACTCCTTGAGCAACCCTAACTTTTAATTTGTCATTAACAGCGTCATTGGCATTGATTTTGCCTTGAGCCAATAATGGATTGATTTTACTGAGCTTAGCCAATTCTTTAGCTCCATCATCTTCCATAGCCAAAGCTCCTTCCACATATTTTCTCTGGTCTTTTTCAGTAAGATCTTTTCCTTTTTCAAGAAATCCTTTTTGGTAGTTTTCAACCAAAGCTTTACCCCAAGCTTTCTTTTCTTCTTTAGTTACTGGTACTGCATCAGCCAAAGCAGCTCCTTTGCCAGCTTTAGCGGTTCGGGCAAATCTGGCCTCAGCCATGCCTTCTTTCTTGGCTTTAGTTCTATCTTGTTCTTCTAATCCAACAGTTCGCAATGAAGTAGCGCTTCTGTTAATTGTATGCCCAAGCCATTGACCCAATTTAGTTTTAGATCCAGCAGCTTGCTTGGCTCCAAATTCTTGGGCTTTTCCCAAAGCACCTTGGATACCTTTGCTGCCCAATAATTTTCTTCCTCCAGCCAAAGCAGCTCCTCCAGCCAAGGCCAATCCTCCTTTGTAAACATTGCCAGCCATATCTGAAATTCCCTTGGCAGTTTCTGATCCCCATTTGAGAGAATATTTTACTCCCATGTTCATAATGATTATGGGGATAATGAATGGAAGCAATTGTGAAGCAGTGACAGAAACAATTTTTCCTAATCCAGCTGCGTAGAATAAATCCTTTTCAGCAAAGAGTAAGGAATTGGCAACCATTCCAGCAAAGTACAAGAACATTGCTCCAAAGATTCCAGTGAATGTCCAACCAATTAATTCATCCCACCAAGTTTTGTAGAAATCTTCCATGATTGACCAAAGCTTTAAAGCTGGTCCTCCTTTAAGAGTTGAGAAAGCTTGTCCAGCAAAAGCAAATGGTCCGACAATAATCAAAATCCAGAAAGCAATTATTCTGGCAAAAAACAAAGCAGCAAATTTAAATACTGTGTAGGCGATAAAAAATCCAAAGATAGCTAGGAATAACAAAGAAGAAACTAGCCCCATGATAGAATCAATGAAGCTTATCCCTGGAGAGAACATGGCAGTGAAGGCATCACAAGACGCCGAAAACAGATTCCCCCACCCCACTATTCCATTAACTGGTCCAGCTGCAAAAAAGGTGTTGGCAAAAATATTTGAGAAGTCTATGAAAATGCCGGCAATGATGTGGGAGAAATACATCATGACAGCAGCTAACAAGAATTTAATTAAAGCATCTTTGGGCTTGGTCAGTCTGAGAGCTGTTCCGATTCCAATTCCAATCAAAGCAATAACTAAGAAAATAGTGGCCAAATTCAAAGATAGTCTCCAGCCTTCATTAATGAAGCTGATATTAATATATCTTTTGGTGACAAAGGCTGGATCAGTCACCATGGAAAGAATGCCAATAGAAAGCTGAGTCAATCCTTGGAAAATCAAGATTGGGATCATGAAGATCAACCAAATCAATCCTCCAATAATCCACTTCCCTAACCACTCGAAAGGATTGGCATAGGCGACATACATCGGAGCACTAAGTAAGAACCCCGAAAGCGCTATGGCAAAAATGTATTTTTTATTCTTCCAATAGAAAAATTTTAATGCTGCCAACATTTTAAAAATGCTTTTATTGCCTTATTTTACCACAAAGCAAATGTCAATGGAAGTTAATTGCCAAACTTATCCACTGTTCTAAGGAAAGAGTCTCAGCTCTTTGTTGAGGGCTAATACCTGTTTTATCTAAAACAGCCAGTATTTTTTCTTTAGGAAGTTTTAATCCAGCTGATAAATTATTAAGAAGTTGTTTGCGAGGAGAAGAAAATCCCGCTTTAATAACTTTGAAGAATTGTTTTTCTATTTCTTTATTAACTGGCCTTGGCTCTATTTTAATAATAGCTGCATCAACTCTAGGTCTGGGCCAGAAACAATCTTTATCAACAACGCAGACAAATTGAGCCTGGGCATAAAATTGAACTGACAAAGCCAAGATATTCAAATTAGGAGGTTCTGAAACTATTCTCTGCCCTACTTCTTTTTGAACCAACAAGAACATAGGCTTGTTCCAATCTTGTTCTAGGAATTTGCGGATCAAAGGAGCAGTGATGTAAAAAGGAATATTGGCTACAATCTTATCAAATTCAGGCAAGTCCTGCTTTTTGATTTTGAGAGCATCGGCATGAATTATTTCTAAGTTATCAAAAGCCAAACGCTCTTTGAGCATTTGGGCGATTTTCTTATCCTTTTCAATGGCAATAACTTTCTTAGCAGTTTTAGCCATGGGCTCTGTTAAAATGCCCATTCCTGGACCGATTTCTAAAATAGTGTCATTGGGAGTTATTTGAGCAGCCTCTAGGAGCTTATCTACAACCCAGGCTTGAGTAATGAAATTCTGGCCTAGCTGTTTTAAAACAGCCATGTTTTCTTTTTTGAGTAATTCCTTGATATTTTGGGGTGTATCTAGGTTATCCATGTTCTTAATATACCAGAATTGGGCTTGGTTGACTATGCAGGGTGGATAAACTATAATTAAATGTGTTATTTAAAGGGGGCCTGTTATAAGGATTCTTCCGAAAAAAACAGGCTATTTTCTCTGAAAAAACCGCATTTTAGCCCAAAATTAAAGGAAATGCTGAGCAAAGCTAATAAAAAAGCCCTAATTTTTACGGGTGTCATATTTCTGTTGGTCATAGCCAGCCCAGCCTTTATTCGTAATCAAGGCGGTTTTGGTTTCCAGAGCAATTTTTCCGGAACAGTTAAGAGCGAATCTTCAGTTTTGATCCAAGGAGAAGAAAAGCAGGATTACCAGAGCTTATGCTTGGTCCAGGAAAATACTATTGCCCCTATTGCCTCCCCTCAGAATGCTAATGCTAAAACATTTGGTTCAGCTGCTGACGGAGGACAAAGAAGTGAGATTGTGGAATATGTTGTTGTTGAAGGAGATACAATAGATAGTATTGCTAAGAAATTCAATTTGACTGCCAATACTATTATCTATGCCAACAACTTATCTAAAGGAGCAAAATTGCAGAAAAACACTTCTTTGATTATTCTGCCAGTAGACGGAGTTATCTATTTCGTCCGTGAAGGAGACACTTTAACTAAAGTAGCTAAGAATTACGGAGTCGAAAAGAGTGATATTATTGCCTACAATGAATTGGATGAAGAAGGAAAACTCTATCCCGGAGATGTTATCATTGTCCCAGGAACAGATGTTTTCAAGAAATATGATAAAGGCACAACAGCTGCTATTAAACCTTCAGGTGAACAATTGCCTGATAGTTATTTCATTTGCCCAGTTCCACGCACTAATGGTGTTTGTCAGAAATCTCAAGGGCTTCACTTTAATAATGCTGTTGATTTGGTTACTTCTGCTTGTTGTGGCAAGCCAGTTTATGCTGCTGCCAGTGGACAAGTTTACAAAGTAAAGACGGGATATAATGGAGGATATGGAAACTATATCAAAATACTCCACCCCAGTGGCATTACAACCATGTATTCTCATTTGAATAAGATCTATGTCAAAGAAGGACAATCTGTTTCTACTGGAGATATTATTGGTTTAATTGGAAACACTGGAAGAACAATTGGCGCTACTGGATGCCATCTCCACTTTGAAGTTGGTAACTTGGTTGGTAAACCACCCATTAATCCATTTAAATAATTAAATAAAAAACCTCCCCGCTCAGGGGAGGTTTTTAAATAGTCTTATTGCTTCTCCTTACACTCTAGGCAGATATTGGTCTCTGGTATTACTTCTAATCTTTCTCTGGGAATCTCTTTTTTACAAACATTGCAGATCCCATAGCTGTTGTTCTTGATTTGTTCCAAAGCTCTGTTTACTTGCTGAAGTTTTAATTCTAATTCGAATTCAACTGGCAAAGTAGCAGCATATGATTCAGATTCATCAGCCTCAATTTCTAAAGCCTCATCTCCTGTTTCACGGCTATCCCCTGCCCCCATGTTTGGATACTTGGTGTCCCAATCTCCTTTGAGGTTAGGATCTTTTTGAGCAAAGGAAGACAAAGAGTCTTGGAGTTTAATTTTCTCTTGCTCTAATTTTTGTTTTTGCTGGTCAATGAATTCTTGGTCTGACATATTAAATATTTTTGTATTTATTGTTCAATAAATCATTTATCTGAGTCAGCTGGGATTTCTTTTCTTTCTCTTGTTCATCAAGCTTGTGGATCTTATTGCTCAATTCTTCTATCTTGGCTTCCAGTCTTTCTTTTTCTTTTCTTTGGGTCAAAACGAATTCAGCAATATCACTGCGCTTTTGTTCTACTTCTTGGCGCTCTCTTTCCACTGCTCTCTTGTCTTGCCCTTGGGCTTGATATTCCCTAGACTCTATTTCATTAATCTTTTGATCTAATTCTGTTTTCTTAACTAAATTTTCTCTTAAAGTTTTGCTAACAGTATCTTTTTCTGGCAAAAGCAAGGCATATTCATTAACAAAGTCTGTCTGGGTTTTTTCTATTTCAGAAAGATTTGTTTCGATTTGAGTCTTTTGAATAATTTGTTCTGCCTTTTCAATCCTTAAGTCAAAAGTCTCTTTTTCTTTTTGAATTCCTGCTTCTTTGTCATCAAGCTTAGAAATTTCAATGTCTTTGTTCCTTATCTCTTCATTAAGTTTGGTAACTTTGTCTTCTATTTCCCAGCGCTTCTTTTCTGCTTCTTTTCTTTTGGTTTCTAAAGCTTTTCTATCAGCGATTGTTTTCTCCTCGTCTTTTAATGAAGCAGCATCTTTTTCTTTTTGTCTGGCAAATTCTAGATCTGATTCAATTTGAGCTTCATCTTTTAAGACTGGCTGGAGCTGACTATCTTTAACATTCTCCAAGTCTTTTTCTAAATTGGTTCTTTGAGAGAGTAAAGAATCTTTTTCAGACTTTATTTTTTCCAATTTCTCTTGAGCTTGAACAAAGAATGTTTTCTTTTCCTGCTCTAAAGCAATCTTGGCATCTTTGGCCAAATCAACAGGAGTTTTTGGTTTTTCTGGTTCTTTTTTAGGCTCTGGTTTGGGTTGAGGCTTGGGTTCTGGTTTGGGTTGAGGCTTGGGTTCTGGTTTAGGTTCTGGCTTTGGTTCTACTTTTGGTTGTGGTTTTGGTTCTGGTTTAGGTTCAGCAACCAAATTCTCTAATTCTTTTAGAGCCGATGTTTTTTCTGGCTTAGCTTCTACCTTAATAACTGGTTCTTCAGGAGCTATTGGTGGCAAGTCTAATTCCAAATCAATTTTTGGTTGGGGTTTAGGTTCTGGCTTCTTGCTTAAATCTGGAAAAATGTTGGCATCGATTTTAGGAGCCTGAGTTTCTGCTTTAATAGCAACCTTAGGAGCTTGTACAACTTCCTCAACAATAAAAGACTCTTCTTCTTTGTTAAACTTTTTATCAGCTTTTTGTGGCTTAGGCTCTGGCTTTGGTTCTGGTTTTACCACCTTGGGCGCAGGAGCAATAGGAGCCACTTTAATTTCCTTAACCTTAGTAGGTTTGCCTCCTGTAGGAGGAGCAGCTGATTCCAGGTCTTGGCGCATTGTTGTAATGTTCACCAAGCTAGAATCTTTATTAGAAGATTGTTGAGGATCTTTCATATTTTATTGTTAAATAGTTGTATACTATTTATTGTGCACTATTTTGGGCATCTTTTAAAGAGAGGCTGACCTTGCCCTGGTCATCAACGCCTATTACCTTAACTCTAACTACATCTCCTATTTTAACAATATCTTCAGTTTTTGCCACCCTCTTGTTGGCTAATTGGGAAATATGGATTAATCCCCAAACTCCAGTTGGAGAGATTTCAGCAAAAGCTCCATACTCAGCAATTCTGACAATCTTAGCGTCTTCAATGATTTCCCCTATTTTAAATTCCTTTACAATAGCATAGGCAATCTTTTGAGCTTGGGCTACAGAGTCTCTATCTTTTCCAGAAACATAGACATCTCCAGAATCTTCAATATCAATGTTGACCCCATACCTATCAATGATTTCATTAATAGTTTTTCCTTTAGGTCCAATAAGTTCTCCAATCTTTTCTGGGTTAATTGTGAAGTGAGAAATAACAGGAGCATATTGGGAAACTTCTTTGCGAGGCTCTGTAATGGCTCCTTTGATAACTTCCAAAATTTGGAATCTGGCTGTTTTGGCTTTTTCTAAAGTTCTGGAAATCATTTCTTCTGTTAAGCCTCCGATTTTAACATCCAATTGAATGGCTGTTATTCCCTGCTCTGTTCCAGCTACTTTAAAGTCCATGTCGCCATAATGATCCTCAGCTCCTTTAATGTCTGTTAATAATTCATAATCTTTTCCTCCAGATAAATCTGTCATTAATCCAATTGAGATTCCAGCTACTGGTCTTTTAAGTGGCACTCCTCCAGCCATTAAGGCTAAGGTAGAACCGCAAGTAGAAGCCATAGATGTTGATCCATTAGATGAAAGGATTTCAGTAACAACTCTGATTGTGTATGGGAATTCTGTGAATTCGGGGATAACTGGTCTTAGGCATTCTCAGCTAGCATTCCATGTCCTAATTCTCTTCTTCCCTGTCCTCTCATTTGTTTAACTTCTCCAGATGAATATGGTGGGAAGTTATAGTGATGTAAATATCTTTTCTTACCAATAAAGTCTATTCCTTCTAAAATCTGTTGATCTCCAGGAGCGCCCAGGGTCAGAATAGATAAGGCATGAGTCATGCCTCTGGTGAACAAAGCACTGGCATGGACTCTGGGTAACAAGTCTATTGAAGCTGACAAGGGTCTGATTTCTTCAAAACCTCTACCATCAATTCTTTGTTTTTTCTTAGTAGCTAATTCATGGACCAATCTGTTTATTTCTTCTTCAAAGAAGGTAGAAATATGTTTCTTGTAAGATCCATCAGGATGAGTAACAGCTAAGTCAGATAACAAAGCTTCTTTTACTTGGTTAATTTTAAGTTCTCTAGCCTCATCGTCTTTTTCAGCAATAGCTTCTTCTAAGGTAGTTCCTAAGAAATTCTTGATTTCTTTTTCTAATTCAGAATTAGGATAAAGGCTTTCAAATTCTTGTTTGGTCTTTCCACAAGCAGCAATGATTTCTTTCTGGAAGTCTATTAATTGTTTTAAATATGGTTTGGCAAAAGCAACAGCCTGGTTAATGGCCTCCTCCCCTACTTCCTCAGCCATAACCTCAATCATATTAATAACAACTTCGTTATTAATTTCAGCTGCTGAGAAAATAATATTAAGATCTCCTTTGTCTTTTTGTTCGTAGGTTGGATTAAGAATTAATTCTCCATTGATTCTTCCAATTTGAACACAAGCAATTGGTCCATTCCAAGGAATGTCTGAAACGCCCAAAGAAAGAGAGGCTGATAAGGCTGCAATTGGAGTTGGGCTGTTTTGTTCGTCCCAAGTTAAACAATACAAAATGACCTGAGTATCTTGTCTTAGGTCTGTGGGAAATAATGGTCTAATTGATCTATCCACTACTCTTCCGCTTAAGATTTCTTTAACTGTTGGGTTTCCTTCTCTTCTAGTGAAGCGGGATCCTAGGATCTTTCCAGCAGCATAGAACTTTTCCTGATACTCAACTGTGAGTGGGAAAAAGTCAGTGTCTAATTTCCTAGACGACATTGTTGAAGCTCCTAAAACAGAAGTTTCTCCATACTGGACCAAGCAGCTTCCGCCAGCTTGTTCAGCTACGTTAACTTTCACCTTAAGGGGTCTGTCCCCCAGGGTTATTTCAAAGTCTTTTGTGTTTTTCATGTTGTTATTAAATATTTCTTGGCCTGTTTGTCCAAGTCAACATGGTCGTCGAGAATTTCCTTTAGCTTGGACGAGGTGGTCTTACCAAAAGAAATTCCCTCGACGCGCTTGCCTTGGTTTTTCAGGTATTCAATTAATTGAAGGAAGTCTCCGTCTCCAGATACTAATACTACAGTATCTATTCCCGGAGAAATCCTAATGGCATCAACTGTTATGCCCACGTCCCAATCAGCTTTTTTAAGGCCGTCAGCATACTCTTGCAAATCTTTGACGCGGATTTCTATTCCAAAGCTCTCTAGAGCCTCAAAAAACGGCTTTTCATCGCCGCTTTTTGTACGCACAACGTAAGCAAAAGCCCTGACTAGTTTTCTGCCCGCAATAGCAACCTTCAAAATTTCCGCAAAGTTGACTTTAGCATGGTAAAGGTTCTTAGCGGAATAATACAAATTTTGAATGTCTATAAAGACAGCTATTCGCTGGTCTTTGTGCTTGGCGAGCATGGGCTTAATAATTGACAATTTATTAACTTAAACCAACCTTTTTCTTGATTGATTCAAATTTTTCAGCATTCTGGCCCTTTAAATAGGCTAAAAGCTTTTTACGCTTCATAACCATTTTCAAAAGCCCCCTCTTTGAGTGAAGGTCTTTACCGTGTTTCTGTAAATGCAAGAGCATTTTGGCAATCCTCTCGGAAAGCAAGGCAATTTGCACCTCAGCTGATCCAGTATCAGTGCTGTGGATCTGGTATTTTTTGACTAAAGTTGTCTTTTCCTCTGCTGTTAACATAGTTTTATATTCTTATTGATCATTTGCGAAGTGCCTCTATTATACATGAATTTCAAAAAAAGAAAAGGGGGTCGTCAGACCCCCTTGGTTTTATTGGATTTTTGGTTATTTGATAACTTTACCCAAAAGGCCTTGGATTCCAACTAAGCCTAGCATGCTACTATCAAAGGTACCTTGGGGCTGATCGCCCATGATTAAGAAAGAATTAGCAGGAATTTTATTGCCATAGTCCTTTATATATAGAGACAAGAGATTATATCCCTTTCCATCTATGGCATATTCTTGGCCAGCAGAGTTTCTTAAGATTTGCCCATCAATTATTATATTCCACTTGTCAGCCATTGATTTTAATTCAATCGAATCTCCAGCTATGCCTTTTATGTTTTTAATAATTGGATTTTTGTCTGGGCTATATTGATAGATTATCACTTCTCCAGGCTGTGGTTTGTGGCAGGCATAATAATTAAAGTCTATTTTTACTTCTGTTCCCTCTTTAAGCAAGGGCTCCATTGATGTTCCTCGGATAATTCTAGTTTCTATTTTGGGAGCGCAATTATCTTTTTTAATTCCTGGTTTTAAGAATCCTAAGAAAACAAGCAATGAAATTGCTAGTAAGATAATTATTGTTAATGCTATTTTTCTTTCAGTTTGCATTTTAGCGATACCAAAGAGTGAAGGTTGATGGACTTACTGCGGTAGAGGCGCTTACTGCGTCAATTCTGGTTCCAGTAAGTCTTACTTCTACTCTAGAAACAACTAAATTTGCAGGAGTATTGATGGTAAATCCGCCACCATTTTTTGCAGAAAGCATTATGTCAGTTGTTGATTGAGGGTTAATTATTTCAACCCTTGCCCTTCTTGCATCCACGCAATTTATACTCCCACCATCAGGAGTATAACAATTAGCCGAGACAAGATAGTAAGATCCGAATTGTTTTGCTGTTTGGAATGCTGCGAAGCTGCTGGATAATATTGGTACCATGGCTTCAGGAAATTGCCCCTCATCTCCTACGTTATTATACAAGGTTAATGGGGCGCAAGAAGAGATCGGTCCTTCTTCTAAACAAGCCACTAAATCAAAAGATGTCTTAGTTAAAGGAAGAGTCCCCACTGTTTTTCTGCTATTGTCTCCTGGTAACCAAGTAACAGAACCTAATTTAACAAACTCTCTTTCCCAAAGATTTTTTACTCCTGTTGCCCCGCCACTACTTCCCCCTCCCCCAAGTTGCGCATCAACATAAGCTTTGGTAGCTGCATCTGATGGATTGACTGGAGTTAATAAATTGGTAATTCGAGCAGCCTTGTCAGTTCTCCCTGGGTTAACAACAATTAAGATATTGGCATCAGGCGTGGCTGAGTCATCAATTTTTAAATACCCTCCTCCGATACAATCAATAAAATTCCCATCTTGATAGCATTTGAATTTTTTGGCAGTGGAATCGTAATACATTGTTCCATTGGCTCCAGTAGGCGCATTGCCTGGAGTCAAAACAGCATAAGTCATTTCAATGCCTCCTGCCTTGGCTTGCTTTGTTGCCCCAACATTGATCGGAGCATCAGTATTGCCATTGGGCGGTGTTTGGCTTGGTCCTGTCCAAGCAGCAAAAACATAAAACCCAAGCGCAAACATAAAAGTGAGCGCAATGGATAAGATAAGAGTGTGGTTTTTAATTTGCATATTTTATTTTTTACAAGTAGCAAGAACTTTATATAAATAATAATAAGTTATTTTTTTAGCCATGTCATCATCCTGGGCTGTCATATGGAAAGATGAATAGATCACACTCCCCTGACCATGATTAAAGTGAACAGCAATAGTTTTATCAATTTCTGGGGCATAGAGTAATGTTTTGGCATTTTGTGGGTAAAGATACATGGCGACCGTATCAAACATAAGATTGGCACTACTTGTTCCCATGAAAGTTCTCATTTCTGGGTCAACAATAGATATTTTGTAAAAATTAGGCTCTATAAATTGGTCGTTGCCAAAATCCATGAGCTGGACTTCAGGGAAATTGTTTAAGATTGGGAGATTGAAATCAGAGATATATAATTTCCCACCATTAGAAACATAATTATTAATAGCAGATACAGGTCCTCCCCTGTCCTCAGCATAACAATCGAGAATAACGGAGTCATATTTAGATAAATTAACCGAAGCGATATTGACAGACATAGGGTACCAATCAAATTTAATATTCAATTCTGTTAAAACTTTTTCCATCTCTTCCCACTCCCCTCCAAAAACCGCAATGTCACAATTCTTTAAATCTGTCATTTGGCAGTTTTTATCGCAACGTAATTTCATATCAGCCCAAGCTAAAGAGTCTTTGCCTGTCCTGTTTTTAAAATCAGTTTCTGTTTCATTGGGATCGCATTGTTCTCCTGGATCTATTTTACCATTGCCACAAGGAGCAACTTTGCACAAATCTTTACATTGTTGTATGTTGTTCAAAGAATAGCAATCTTTTCCGGTTGCGTTTTTACAAGCAACTTCATTATCAAATTGTCCTGCTGGTGGGCAATCTTGAATAGCTAAATTGCAGGAATAAAAAGTTGGTTTGGGTGGTTTTTGACAAGTTAACTTACAGCTTGTTAGTTGGCTTTGGTCATAACAAACCTTTCCAGTTTTTTGTTGGCATTGGACTGCGCTTTCAAACATTCCTATTGTTGGGCAGTCGTATATATTGAGGTCGCAATAATAAAAAGGATATTGAGGTGGAGGAGGTGGCACAGGAGCCCCGATATTGATAGATGAGATTGGGCCATGTTGCCATTCAAGCCCCATATCACCACAAACACAAGAGGCATAACAGGAATAGGTTTTGCCAGCAGTCAAATTAGAAAAAGTGTCTGTTAGAGTAAAGATATTATTGTTGAATCCTGGCACATAGCGAAAGATTCCCTTATCTCCCAAGATAGAAGAATTGCGATCATTAGGAACAAAGCAGGTAAACTTGCATTGAAGTTCAGTACAATTAGTATTTTTGGTTATTCTTACTCCAATAGTAATTTTATTTGGTGGTTGAGATAAAACAATTGTTGGTTCGTCTAAAAATAAAGACCATCCCGAGCCGGGGTTATTAGTATCTCCTATAGCAGATGGTTTGTAATTATATCCGCCAGACTGAGTGACCTTATAATTATCATTTAAAAAAATACGAGGGAGAAGGGCTTGCTCAAAACCTGGAATAATTCTGCTGGCAACAAAGAAATATTTGGTAGGGTCGTTTTTTAAAAATATTGAAAAACCAATTGGCTGAACATCATGGGTAGTGTTAGCTTGAGTTAAAATAACAGCGCCCTTGGAATTATTATAGTAGGTTAAAGCAAAAGCTTTGGACCCTATTAAGGCAACTGCAAAAAAAGCGATTGCCAATATCTTTTTGTTCATAATACTGTTAAGGCAATTATAGATATATTTTAAAACAATTTGAGCAGATTGCCAAAAAAGTTTTGCACACCACAAAAACGCAAAAACCGCTTCGTAATATATAGAAGCGGTTTTTTGCATGTGCCCCCGGAAAGAATCGAACTTTCGTTAAAGGATTAAGAGTCCTCTGTTCTGCCGCTGAACTACGGGGGCATATTTGATTTTAGATGTTATTTCTCGCTAACCTAAAAATATTTTCTCTGATGAGCGGCAGAACTGTTCTGCCGGTGCCGCCCCTTTGGGGCGAGCCTCGCCTTGGGCGGGAACTACGGGGGCTAGTTAAAAATAAAACTGCCTAATGGCAGAGCGTGAAATTAGCTAGCGCTATTTTTAAATAACATTTTTTGTAAAAAATGACAAGGCTTTTATTGGCATTTGATTTGATACCAACCATCCTTTAAGCTTGTCCAGTCAGCTACTCCAATAACCATCATAAATAATCCAACCACGAGCCAAGCAGAGAACATGATAATAAATCCTGTGAAAATAGCCTTCCCTACCCCTTTTGTTTTTTGGATATTGCTGGGATCTTCTCCTGAAGTTACCCACAAAAATCCCATCCAAGCTAAATAGAAAACTGCCATGAGTGGACCTAATTGAAACATTATAAAATCAACAAAGTTCTTGAGTAAGACAAAGAAATGACAGAATTGAATTTTCCCAGGATCTTCGGGAATGTCTTTGAGTAATCCAGCATTGGCAGCCCAAGCTCTGGTTGCCAAGACTAATAATGGAGCTAAGAACAGTGATAGTTTAGAAAGAAATTTTTTCATTGCAATTATTATCTAATTATAGATAGTTTGGCAATAAAAGAAAAGAATGAGCCCCCGGCAGGAATCGAACCCGCATCACTTGTTCCGAAGACAAGCACTCTATCCGTTGAGCTACGGGGGCATTGTTTTGATTGTAATTGAAACCAAGAAAATTAAAAGGCTCAAGAATTATCCTGAGCCTTTTTTGTGTTTTTGTTTACTTTTTGCCAAAGAGACGTTAGTGTCAGCTTTTCTTTTTAGGAACAGACGCTGGTTCTGGCGGGCGTTGAGGCTTTTCTAGATCAGCCTTGGTCAGATGAGTTATTCTCTTCCCCCTTCTATAAAGTCTTTTGAGCTTATCAACCTCTTCTTCAGAGAAGATTCTCTTGTCACAGGTTTCTTGGATAAGACTAACCTCGTCCTTGGTTAGAGAGTTAAATTGCTGAAGACCATTGTAGGAATTTTGAGTTAATCTTTTCCAACACAAAAGCCTGAAGGCAGAAAAGGTTCCCAGTTTCGTTTCTTTGAAGAGAAGATCAAACAAAATTGGATCTATTTTGCCTCTTCTGATGTTGTCATCAATGTCTGGGATTAGACTGTATCTAAGAGGGTTATCAAGAACTTCGACTATCAGGCTTATCACTCTGTCTTGGTAGGCAGCTGATTTTTTGTTAGTAAGAAGTTCTTTTAATTCTTCTTCGCTAATGCCTAAATCAGTTTCAATGTCTATGTAGTGTGAGTTTAGGCAATAACGCAGACAGATATAGTCTATATATCTTGTTTCTTCTCTGCATGAGAGATTGTGTAGAGCAGCTCTGGCTAGAAGAATATGTCCTTCAGCCAAGAAGTTTGTTAGCCATTCTTCATCTTTGGCGAGTTCTTCTGGAATAGGCTTTTCTTTTTGTTCCAACATTTCCACTCCAACCAAAATGGCTTCCCCGGCCATTAATGATTGTGGATGGGGAAAGAAATCTTGCTTGAGATTGAGCATTGTGTTCGTAACAAGTTCAAGATTGCCTTCCTCAATACTTTTCGGAATGATTCTTCTTAGTCTTTTAAGACCCATTTTTCACCTTCCTTTTGGTCTTTTTGGCTATTAAATTAAAACAATGAGCCAATAAGAGTATAGCATAATTGTCGCATCATGTCAACCATATCAATTGCCAAAACAGCTTAATTTCATTATCATCTATTTAATGAAATCATTTAGTCTTCCAGAGGAAATAACAGAGATTTTAGAGGCCTTAACCAAGGCTGGTTTTGAGGCCTTTGCAGTAGGTGGATGCGTGCGTGATATGTTAGCTAAAAAAGAACCTAAAGATTGGGATATTACAACTAATGCGATACCAGAAGAAATTATTCCCTTATTTTCCAAAACTTTTTATAAAAACGATTTTGGAACTGTTGGCATTGTTAATGAAGATGTTTCTGATGAAACACTGAAAATTATAGAA
>JAKLGF010000049.1 GCA_022710815.1 Patescibacteria group bacterium | reverse complement strand
GAAAGAGTGATTAATTGTTGAACTCTGTTAATTAAGGAGCCAAAGGTAGAAGCAATAATCTTGCCTTTGCTTTTTTGGAAGATAATTTCCAAATTTTCTCCAATTGTTTGCTCAGATAATGAGTGTCCTTCTTCTTCAGCTCCAGTAGAATCAGACATTAAGATTAATGGCTTTTCTTGAGCAATTCTTTTCAGGTTATTGAAATCAGTTGGAGTTTCATTAACTGGGTGATCATCAAATTTGAAATCTGAAGTGTGAACAATATTTCCAACTGGAGTACGAATAACTACTCCCATATTATCAGGAATAGTATGGGTTTGTTTGAAGAATTCTACTTCAAAGCAACCCAATTTGTGCTTGTCTCCTGATTTAATAGGAACAATATTTAATTTGGGTTGATTAGGAGCCTCATCTTGGCGCTTGATAATAATAGCCTTGGTTAATGGGCTAGCATACAAAACCAAATTGGGATTCCAAAAGGTTTTGAGTAAGTAAGGGACTGCTCCAATATGGTCATAGTGACCATGAGTGAAAACAACTCCCACAATATTTTTTTCTTTGCCCTTTAAGTATTCTGTGTTGGGAATAACGCAATCAATTCCTGGCATGTTTTCATCCGGGAACATCAAGCCAACATCCAGAATTAAAATCTGGTTGTTGTATTCAAAGAGAGTCATGTTTTTTCCGACTTCTCCCAAACCACCTAAACAGATGATCTTTAAAGGCTGATCCTGTTTTTTAGGATCTTCTTTTTTAATCTGGGGGCGGGGAATAGTTGGGCCCCTGCGGCCAGATCGAGAATAGTATCTTTTTTCCATAAATTATTTATAGTTTTTAAAATAGTGCTTTCGGTGGGAGTCGAACCCACAATCCTTGCGGAATACGCTCCTGAAGCGTACGCGTATGCCAGTTCCGCCACGAAAGCAAAAGCAAGAGATGATTGTAAAAAGAGGGGTTAGAAGACTTTATTCAGCTTCCAGCCCATTGCTTTTACGGTATCTCCGTAATTCTTCAGAAGGTTTTGAGTATCCTTATCTGTTTGGTTTTTACCAATGATGTAGTAAGTAGTTAACATTAAACCCAAAAATGAGTTGATTGTCAATAGGTAGGTATTATCTGGCAAAGGATAAAGCTGATTCATTAAGAAAATCAATCTATCTGGGTTGGGCTGTCTTAGCATGCCATGAGAGCCATGAGTAAAGCCATCTGAATTGGCTCCAATGCCTTCTAAGACTTCAGCTGCTTTTCTTTCAGCCATATCTCCGATAATGGCATACTTGTCAGCTGCTAAAAAGAAGATATATTTGTATTTTCTCAAATTGGGAACCTGAATTTGGCTAATTGTTTTTTTAATTTCATCCAAATTTTCATTGAATAACCAGTAAATCATTGCAGCATAGGTACTGGTGTTGTAAGTAGGTGGTTCAATGAAAGAAGGGAAGACATATGATTTATTTACCAGCAATTTAGCTGGAGCATCATCATTGCAAGTAATCAAATTGGGCTTGATTCCCATTTCATTTAAGAATTCAGCCATGGCAATAGTGTCTTTTCCTCCTGAAGCGCTGATAATATTTACTGATGCAAATTCTTTTTTAATTGATCTTTGGAAATAGCCTTTGTAATCAGAAGCATTTAAAGCCAGTCCTCCTAGTTTGTAAGTAAACAATTGGGCTACACAAGCAGCTGATCCACTTCCCAAAAAGATATTGGTGTCATCAGGTTTGATATCTACATCAGGATAAGTCCATTTGTCCAGATTATTTAAAGTCTCCATGACATAATAATCTAGTCTTTCTACTTTTTGGTTATTTGTTATTTCCATATTCTTTTTGTTTTTATGTACCAATTGCTTATTTGCGAGAACTTTTGAGCAAAGTCAGTTCCTTTGCCTTCTTTGATTCCTTGCACCTTGCTGGCTGCTAGGAAGTAGTTATTTGGATTATAAAGGAAAACAGCGGGCGCGTCATCAAGGAGAAGTGTTTGGAACTTCTCATACTTCTCTTGTCTGACTATTGGATCAGGTTCTTGTCTAACTTGTTCTAGTAACTTATCCACTGTTTCATTCTTGTAATTAGCTAAGTTAAGTCCTGGATCTTCGGTCTGAGAAGAGTGCCAGAAAGGGAAAGGATCAGGAACCATTCCTAATACTTCTCCAAAAATTAAAGCTTGGTAATTCCTTTGTCTTATTATTTCCTGTTTTAAATTAGAAATTGGTTCAACAACAGTTTGGACTTCAATTCCTAATTGTCCCCATTGTTCTTTGAGCAATTCTGCTGTTTTGGCTAAGGGGATAGAAGGATCATCGCTAGTTGTTAAGAATATCTTAACTGGTTCATTGGGTTTAGCTCTGTTAAAGCAAACTTCATTTAATTTGGTTCTAGTTCCTTCTTTAACTAAGCCATTGCCACTAGAAAGACCACTAGGTCTTAAAATATCATCAGCATATTTTTCCTGGAATTTCTTAACAGCTTCGGTGGTATTTTTATCAAAGATTCCAGATATTTTTCCAGAATAAATGTCTGGTCCTCCAGCTGGAGCAGTAGCTAAACATTCTTGGAGCTTTTTGACTTCTTCTCCAATTGATCCTTGCTTAAGTGTGCTTTTGAAAACTGCTTGATCTTGTTTAGTTCTGATTAATTTTCCATCAACAATATTGTAATCAATATCTTTTAATATTGCCTTGGCTGTATCCAAATTATATGAATAGGTTTGTGAGGCGTTATTAAATCCATAGAACTCAGGCATAATAGGGGAAAGAGCAATCTGAGCCTTTCCATCAAAAGCTATTTTAATAATCTCCTCTTTGTTAGTAGCTAAGTTTAATGCTTTTCTAGCTTGCTTGTTAGCTAAGAAAGGATTCTGAGATTGATTGAAAAAGACAGCAAAATATCTGGGGAGATTGAAGTTATATGACTTAAACTTAGCATTCTTGATTCCTGAGGTTTGGCTGATTGTTAAGCCATCTATTCTTCCCAAATTAGCATTCAAGATTAAATCCTTTTCATTGGCAAAGAAAAGAAAAGTAATTTTAGAAATATGTGATCTGGCTGGTTTGTATTTATCAAAAGCTTCTAAATCAATAGCGCTAATATTCCCATTATTATCTCTCTTGAGGTTCTTGAGCTTGTAGGGCCCAGCTCCAATATGCTGAGAGAAATTATACAATGACCTAGGAAATTGAGCAGCTGATATATTTTCCCAAACATGGGCTGGAATTATCTTAACAGTTAATCTATCAGCAAAGTCAGGATAAGTATTCTTTAATTTGAATCTGACTCCATAGTCAGAGAATTTTTCTACTGTTACTCCTAGCCAATTAGCTCTTAATGGACTTTTGTAATCTGCATCTTGGATAGTTTTGATAGTAAACAAAACATCATCAGCAGTCAGCTTTTTTCCATCATGAAAGAAGATGTCATCGCGCAGATGTATCTCGTAAACCTTGCCATTTTCCTTGATATCAGGAGTGGTTTGAGCAATTTCAGGAACAATGTTGCCATTGGCATCATAGCGATAAAGCCCGGCAAACATTAATTCAACCAAAGCCTTGTCAGCTTCAGAAGTAGGAGCATAGATTGGATTGAGTGATTCTGGCTGGCCAACCATGCCTTCAATATATGATCCGCCATTGGCTGGAACTTCTTTGGTATTAGCAAAGTAAAAAGAAAGAACCAAAAAGAAGAAAGAGATTAGAAAAAGAACAGAAAAAACGCCAAGATTGGCCTTCTCTTTCTTGCTTAGCAATTTAGGAAGTTTAATCCACTGTTCAAATGTGGGCCAGTTCATTTTGTTGTTAAATTGAATGTGAGCAGAGCAACCCAGATAATGAAAACAATAACAGTAATTATGAATATTGTTTTCTGAGCGCCTCTTTGTGTGGCATAGAATCCGCCGTCACCGCCAAAAGCCGAACCCAGGGCAGCGCCTCTCTGCTGCATGAGGATAAGGACTATCAGCAAAATGCTGAGGACTATCAATGCTATTAAAATTGGTGTTGTCATGTTTTTATTATTGCGTTAGCTATTTCGTTTAATGAAAAGATAATAATAGTGGAAATGAATAAGGGCTTGATCCCAACAAAGTCTATGGGCAGCACTATATCCAATAACCAGACTATTGAGATATTAATCAATAAGCCTAAAAGGCCAAGCGTTAATATCTTAAGGGGAATAGTAATAATGTCAACTACGGGCTTGAAGATTGTATTAATGATTCCTAAAATCAGGCCCCCTATTACAAATGTGCTCCATCCGCCATAAACATGGACATTAGGCACATATTGGGCCGATAAAAACAATCCAATAATGCCCGCCAGGGCTTTAGCTGCGAGAGCAAAAAGAATCATTGATTTACTTTATCATCGGCAACTATCCTAGTCAAGTTGACAAAAAGAGAGTTCGGGCTAAAATTATTTAACAATAATTGATTAGCAGTCGCAATTCTTGACTGCTAATTGTCTCTGATTATAATAATAATGCCAAAATAAAATAAAAAAACTATGAGCGTAAAAATAAAACCATTGTCAAACTATGTTTTAATTGAGCCAGTTGGGCTTAAGCAACAGACTGAAAGCGGAATTCTTCTGCCTGATGCCAGTGATAAGGACAAACCAGAACAGGGAAAAGTAGTAGCAGTTGGTCCAGGCAAAACAGATAAGAACGGACAAGCTCAAGGCATGAGCGTAAAAGCAGGAGATATTGTTTTGT
>JAKLGF010000048.1 GCA_022710815.1 Patescibacteria group bacterium | reverse complement strand
TTCATATTTTTGTTTTATTTCCTTCATTTTAATCTCTAAAAGAGTTATTGCCAAATTAGTTGTTAACAGTGTTTGACTTTTTAGGCTAAAAATGATATACAATGAACAGCACTGGCAAAGAATAAGCCAGAAACAATCTAAAAGAAAGAAGGTGATTATTTGAAGCCATTTGACCCTAAGCGCTTCCTAAGATTTTCCCAAGTGACTCAAGAGCAAGCTTTGGCAGCGCCCGTGCTGGTGACTGTTGCCAAAATGGAGTTTGATCATGAAAAAAAGATTGCCAAAGCCAGGATTGAAAGTAATCCCATTGCGCTTCTGGAAAGCAAGGACCTGAGAGCAGTCAAGGAATTCTTGGAAGAGGATGAGTATCTGGCATTTTCAGGAGCCACGATTGCTATTGGAGAATTCCAAGATGCAAAATGTGTTTTTGCTGACCAGAGAGGCGAGGATGCCCCTTCGGCCCCTGGAGCAATGCACTTCAATGGAGGAAGATCAGAGTATCGCTTCAATTCAGAAGAAAGCAGGATTTATTGGGGAGGGAGATACAATCTCTATTCAGAAATCCTCAATCCTCGCATTACTGCTGATTGGGACGGCTTGATAGAAGAAAATCTCTATCTTCTGCCAGATCGTATTGCTATCCCATTCGATCCTTATGTCAATCATCATCTGGCTCGCAATGTTGTTTCTGGAATGTATGATGCTTTCCAGCAACAGCCCTATGCCACCAATTACAAAGGGACCAAGAACTTCCAGGATACCTACATTGAGGAAGTTTGTGATGATTATTGGGACCTGATGATTGACTGGGAAGGCATTGAATCTGTTACTCGCCAAGGACATCTCTTTATCACTGGCAAGGACGGAATCGATCTGTCTTACTTCAAACAAATGAAGTTTGACTGCAAGATTCAGGATTTCTTGGTAGTTAGCATGGAAATGTTTGAGGGCAAACCACTCAACCACAAGGTTTACGCCTACGAACTCAATGATCAGCTCCAGTTGACAACCAAGATTCTGGGCTATTGGCAATCAGCCCAGTGGCATCCAAACTGCGACCCGCAAGACACAATTTTAAAGCATCCAACAACTGAAGGGTTCCGTCAGGCAATGGACGTGCTAGGAATTGCTGCCTAATCACCTCAAAACAAAAAAGGCTGAGAACTTTGTTCTTGGCCTTTTAATATATTTAAATAATTAATATAATAAGTAAACATATGAACAAAGCATTAAAAAATACTTTAATAATCTTAGGAGTTATTCTTTTAATAATAATTATTGTTTTGATTGCCCTAGGTGTTATGCCTGGAATTAGCCAATCAAAAGACTTGGGAGTGAAATACACTCAGCAGGATTTAGATAATTATTACCAAAAAGCTAATTACCAAGTAAAAGAATTGCCAGCTGGAAGCAAACCTAGTATTAGATTTACTGGATCTCAGCAAGTTAATGTAGCTTGGACTGACGAAGAATTAACTGCCAGAATGAATAATGATAAATGGATTAATCATCCAGCTAAAAATGTTCAAATCAAGATTAATGCTGATGGAACAGTTCAGGCCTCAGCCATGATTTCCAAAACTAAAGCTGTGGCAGCTGCTCAATCTTTTGGCTTTCCTGGATCTGAGATAAAAATGGCTCAGGATTTCATTAAATACTTGCCCGAAGAAATACCTGTATATATCCAAGGAGATATTCAGATCAAGGACAACAGGATTGTTTCCTACAAACTTGATGAAGCCAAAGTAGGGAACTTGTCCCTTCTTAACTTTGTTAAAGTAGGCCAAATTGTTGATTATGCCCAGAGCCACTTAAGAACTAATCCCGCTTTTAATATCAAATCCCTTGATTTTGACAATGGCCAAATGAAGTTTGAAGGTAGTCATCCTACTTTGAAGGAAAATGTAGTCGGGTATTGACAAATACCCGTTTTGGGATATAATCCAAGCATACAAATTAATAAGTAAACCGCAGACAGCAGGCATTAAAAGTAAGACCTGCCAAGGTACATAAAGCTTTTTTAAGGCTTGAAAGTCGATGTCTGTTGGTTGCAGGCATTTTTTGTTTTTTAAAGGCAAAAATGCCAAACATATTTAAACGAATATGGCAAAAAGCAAACAACAAAAAGAATCAGAAATCAAAGAACTGCGCGAGGTATTTTCCAAGCAGCAGGCAATGTATTTCGTGGATTATAAAGGATTAAAGAGCCACGAATTAACAGGATTCAAAAAAGATCTTAAATCCAAGAAATCAAACCTTGTTGTTACTAAGAAAACTTTGGCCAGAATCCTTTTCAAGGAAAATGGCATTGACTTTGACCCCAAGAAACTTGAAGGTCAAGTCGGAATAGTTTTTGCTTTTGGAGAACAATTTGCTCCAGCTAAAACTATTGTTGAGCTTTCTAAGACAAACAAGAATTTGAAAATGTTAGGAGGTTGTGTTGCCGAAGACGGCAAATTCAATGTCCTTTCAGTTGAACAAGCAATTGCTTACGCCTCAATTCCTTCACGTGAAGAGCTTTATGCCAAGCTTGCCTATGTCTTAAATGACACTGCCGCCAGCTTCGCCAGAGTTATCAATGCTGTTAAGGAAAAGATGGAAGCTAATCCAGCTTAAATTAATTAATCATTAAATAATATGTCAGAAGAAACACAAATCCCTGAGAAGTTCAAAGATCTCTTGGAAAAAATCGAAAAAATGACAGTTATCGAACTGTCAGAGTTAGTTAAAGCAATCGAAACCAGATTCGGCGTTACAGCTACTCCAGCCTTTGTTGCCGGAGCTGCCCCAGCCGGAGCTGCCCCAGCCGGTGAAGAAAAATCAACATTCAATGTTGTTTTGACTGCCCCTGGAGACAAGAAGATTGAGGTTATCAAGATTGTTAGAGACCTTACTCAGAAAGGCTTGAAAGAAGCCAAAGACTTAGTTGATGCTTCAGCTACAGGCGCACAGGTTGTTGCTGAAAACGTCAAGAAAGAGGATGCCGAAGACATGAAGAAGAAATTCGAAGCTGCCGGCGCCAAAGTTGAATTGAAGTAATCCATTCAATATTTAAAAAGCCCCCTTGCGGGGGCTTTTTGATTACCTAGCTATTTGATAAATATCTTTTCCATTTAAAATATATATCTTGTTATCTTCTGCTAAGGCAAAGTCTTTTAAATTAGTCCAGCCTGGGTCAGAGTATTCTTTAACTAATTTACCAGTTTTGGTTAAAGCCAAAAGTCTGTTGTTGGCTGAGTCTAGGATATAGAGATTGGATAAGGCACTGCTGGTTTTAATCTTGGTAGCTTGTTTAATATTAGGTTCTAAAGAAAGAGGCAAGGTTTCTTTGTAGGCTCCTTCAAAGTATTTTTTAATCTGGCCATCAGCTAAGATCCAAATGTTTTTATCAATGGCAATGGATTTAGCTCCGGGGACAGTATCTTTAGTTATCCAAGCTGTTGTTTTGTTGTCTCTGAATTTGTAAATCTGGCCATTGCTAGAATCCAAGAGATAAAGATTGGAGGCATAAATGGCAAAATCAACAATATCACTAGAAGTAGGGAGCTTGGGAGTTAAAAGAGCAAAGGAATTCTTGGCAATAGTATAATTAGCAATTTGATTCTTGTCTGTTATCCCTACAATAATTCCAGTTCCGCCAATAGCTAATTTAATTTTGTTGCTGCTAGTAGCTGTTTCTTCTTTTTTGTCTTTTAAAACTATTTTCTTGAAAGTTTCTGAATTATTAAAAGCAAACAAGGAGTTGCCAGCTATTGTTATTCTCTCTGGAGAGAAATCAGAAAAGGAATAGAAAGAGGGAATAGTGGGAGTGGCTGCTAAAGAAGTAGTGGCTACTAATTCCTGAGGAATAACTTGCTCTTGTTCTACAATTGGAGCTGGAGCATTCTTTTGTCTGTAAATCTGGATTCCAGCTGTTATTAACCCAATAGTAAACAAAGAAAGCAGGATAATAATGGCTGTTTTTTGATTCAAAAGATCCAATTTGGGTGTTTCAATATTCAATTTAGGCAAAGCTACTTTGGGTAATTCCGGTAACTTTATTTCTGGCTTTTCTTTGGGAGGCTCAACAACTGGTTCTTTTTTCTCTTGAATTGGTTTTTTGAAACTAGGCCAATTAATTTTAGGCCATTTGAAATTGAATTTGGGTTTGAAAGCAAAACCTTGTTCAGCTTTCAAAGAAACTAGCAAGGCAATGCCAGCAGTTTTCTTTAATTGTTCTTGGTATTGGTTTAAAACAGCAGTTAGATTCTTTTTATCCCATTCTTCTATAGCTGTTAATTCAGGAATAACTTTGTTTTTGTTAAATATTTCAAAAATATCTCCAGTTAGAATTAAGATTTTGTCATTGGGGCTGAGTTTGCCTAGGGCAATATTGGCAAACAAGCTTCCTGGCCCGCTTTGGGAATTTTGGTATTCCAAGTTTTCAGAAATATCATAAAGATCATTATTGCGGGAAAGCAATATTTTAATATTCCCAACCTTAATGAAGCTCAAAAGCAATTGATTAATGCTTAAAACTGCCAAGTCAAAATTGCCTAGCCAATTAACATTGCCAGCTCTTAAATTATCTTGGAGATAAGTATTGGCTTCCATTAAGGCATTTTTTAAGCCTTCTTTGGAAGAAACATTAGGATTGAGATAATAATTCTCTTGGATAATATTTCCTAATTCCTTGAAGAGTTCCTGGTTTTCAGGCAGGGAATTGCTAATTTGCCCCACTACG
>JAKLGF010000047.1 GCA_022710815.1 Patescibacteria group bacterium | reverse complement strand
AGAAGATGATTGGCCCCAGACCAGGAGAGAAATTCTACGAAGAATTACTAACTGAAGAAGAAGCCGATATTGTTATCAGCAAACCAGAAATGTTTATTCTTCCAGCTCGAGGTGAAACAAAGTTTAAAGCTAAGAAGGGACAAAAAGCTCCTTTTGAGGAGTATCATTCCAGACATGGAGCAGTCTTGTCCAGAGAAGAAATAAAGAAGATTCTCTCTAAAATTTAATCTCATGGAAATTAAAAAAGCAGTTTTGTTTTCCAAAGATCTTTCAGGAGTCGGCGGAGGCGAGAGACTGCTTTTTGGTTTTGCTAAATATCTTAAGGAAAAGGGAATAGAGACAACTATTCTAACTTTTTCTTTTGATAAGAATAAAACTTTCGAAGGAATAGCTGGAGACATTGAGGTTGTTTGTTTAGGATCTTATTCTAATAAAAATAGCTTTTTCAAGAAAATATTTTTGGAAATTCCTAATATTTTTAGATTAGCATGGCAATTGAGAAAGATTTATCCCCAAATAATAATTACTGATGGGGCGAGCAATGCTTCTACCCTTTATTTCTCAACCTTATTTTCTGATATTAAATATATTGTTCATATTTATGAGACGGAATTTTGGTTTGGCAATCCAGATGATACTGTCAAATACGCCTCAGCTTACAAGAAAGTTTTTGACGAAATAAGGAACTCTGTAATCGGGCACAAAGAGTTTATTCCAGCTAATCCTCCCCAAATGGGATTTTTCAAAGAAATAGCTAATAATTTAGTGGCCGACATTAAGAATAAAGCTTTGACTAAAGCCAGCTTGATTTTTACTTTATCTAAGCAAATGGCTTGGGAAGTTAAAAAGATGTATGGCAAAGATGCGATAGTAGCCAAAGGGGCCTTTCCCAAGGAATTATTACAATATAAGGCTAGAAAAGATATTAAATCGACTTTAGGCATTGAAAACAAAAAAATGATTTTGAGCGTCAGTCGATTGATAAGGAAGAAAAGAATTGATTTGTTGATAAAATCTTTTTCTTTGATAAAAGATGATCAGGCTGTTCTGGTTGTTGGGGGAAGCGGGCCAGAAGAGATAAACTTAAAGAATTTATCTACCAGTCTAGGTATTAATGAAAAAGTTATTTTTACCGGACGGATAGACGAAAAGGATATGTACGATTACTTTGCCTCTTGTGATGTTTTTGCCTATCCTGACCATGCTGATTTTGGAATTACTCCTTATGAGGCTCTGGCTCTCAAGAAGAATGTGGTTTGGACTAGCGAAAATGAAATAGATGATTATTTGAAGACTAATAAAAGAATATTTTCAGCCGATCCCAATCCGTCAGATTTTAGCAAAGCCTTAGAGCTTGCCCTTTGTAATAAGATAGATGATAATTTTGATATGTCTGACTACTGTTGGGATAGATATTTCTCTAAAATTTATTCTGCTATAGAACTATGCCTAAAGTAAGTATTATTTTGTCTACTATAAAAAAGCCACCTTTTTTGAAGGAAGCTATTGATAGTGTTTTAAATCAAACCTTTTCTGATTGGAATTTGATTATTGTCACTGATCCTCCCTTAGATCCAGAAACTCAGAAATTAATATCTGATTATGCTGTTCAAGATAAAAGAATTATTCATATCCACAATCCAGAGAGATTAGGATTTTCTAAGTCTTTGAATATTGGATTAATAAACTCAGATAGCCAATATATTGCCAGACAAGACGATGATGATGTCTGGTGTGATAATCAAAAGTTAGCCAAGCAGGTTGAGTTTATGGATAAGAATCAGCAATATTCTTTAATTGGAGCCAGTTCTATTTTCATTGATCAGAATGGCCAAGAACTTTATAGATATGCTCCGCCCCAGGAAGACTCAAAGATTAGGAAATGTATTTTGACTCGTAATCCCTTTGTCCATACGAGCGTGATGTATAGAAGGGAGGATGCTCGAAAAGTTGGGTATTATGAGGGAGAATTAGAAGACATTGATTTGTGGCTCAAATTGGGAACAATGGGGAAAATGAAGAATTTCCCAGAATTTTTCATTAAATACAGGACTCCGACTATAAAGAACCAGTTAACTAAAGAAAGAATCAAAAGAACTAAGAATTTCATTGCCTTAACCAAGAAACACGGCGCCAGATATCCGGGATTTGTCAAGGCTTTGATTATTAATTATTTAAAGTTATTATATCTTTACGTCCCAAAGCCTATTGCTTGGGATAATATGGTATATAAAATAAGGCAAACTAAAAGTTGGAATATTTAAAAAATATGAAAGATCAAAACGGGGCCAATCCCCCCAATATTAAAAAGCCCGACAATGCAGTTGTATCTATTCTAAAGACTGTTATTTGGGTAATGACAGCCATTATCTTGTTCTCTCCATTTATTGTAGATAATAGCTGTTTCTTTCCTTTTGTCGGACCAAAGTCATTGTACTTTATTGCTTTTGCCCAAATTCTATTTTTCGCTTGGGCAATACTGGCCATTATAGATCCTGATTATAGGCCCAAAAAGAATGTTGTTGTTTGGGCAGTGTTGGCCTATTTAGTTGTTTTTGCTGTTTCTACTTTTACAGGAGTAGATCCGTCTAGATCTTTTTGGTCTAAATTTGAAAGAATGGGCGGACTTTTGATGCATATTCATTTGTTTTTGTATCTTTTAGCTCTTGCCTCTTTCTTTAAGACCAAAGATGACTGGAAGAAAATCTTCAGTATTTCAGTGATATCAGGATTAATCATGGGATCTTTCTTTCTTCTGGCTAATAACAAGGCTTGGACAGAAAGTATTTTAGGGAGAATAGCTGGTATGAACTGGGGAGGAATGACTATTGGTAATAGTTCATTTTTAGCCACTTATCTTCTTTTTAATTTGTTTATAGCAATCTATCTTCTCATTGAATCTTATAAAGACTTTAATGCTAAGAAGAGAGTTTTTGATTTCAATACTGTTTTAGGTAATGGAAAAACATTATTTAAAGCAATAGGGATTGTTGCTTTTTTGACCGCCCTTATTTACTTTGTTCAATTAAGCACAATTAATACCTTCTTGTTCGTATTATTCTTAGCCATAGCTTTAATAATATTGATTTTGAGTGAACCAATATTTTATTCTTTAGCCACAGCAGTCTTGTTCGGAGCTTTGTTCTTCAGCGGTGGCCGTGCAGCTCTCTATTCTTTTTATGGAGGCATGGGGCTGGTCTTTTTGTTCTGGATGTCTTTCAAGCTAAAAAATAATATTTGGAATTGGGTCGGAAAGATACTTTTAGTTTTGTTTGTTATTGGATCTTTAATCTTTGTATCTTTGATAGCCAAAGAGGGAACAATGCCCTATAACAAATTTTTTCAATCAGGAGGTGCTGCTAGGTTGATTATTTGGCAAGGAGTTTGGCCTAAGATTATGGAAAAGCCTGTATTGGGCTGGGGTCCCGAAACTTTTGAACTTGTCTATTACAAGAATTTCGATCCGAGATTATTCCTTAAAGAATATGGACAGGAAGTTTGGTTTGATAGGGCACACAATATTTTCATTGATACCTTAGTTAGTACTGGATTTTTAGGATTAATTACCTATTTGGGAATGTTTGCGGCTTTGTCATATGCTTTCTTTAAAATATTTAAAGAAAGAAAAGATGATGGATTCTGGGAATTTGCAATATTTTCAGCATTGTTGGCAGCCTACTTTATTCAGAATTTAACAGTCTTTGATATGATTACTAGTTTCATGATTTCTTTCTTTGTTATTGCTTATGCAGCTAGTATGTCATCAAGTGAAACCAAATATGCAGCTCCAAAAGAAATGGGTTTTGGCAGTGTTATGTTAATAGCAGTTTTGGTTCTAATGTTCCTTTTCTCTTTCAGACTATTCTTCAGTATTCCTTTCCAGGCTGATAAAGACTTCGTGAATAATTTAGCCTATATGAATGAGGATAGTAGATTCCTAAAGATTGCTGCTCAAAACAAATTGGACTCCAAGAAAATAGAGGAAGGGATCTCTAAGAATTCTGAGAATAGAATTGTTTTGTATACTAGTATCTTAGATGCTCAGATGGGGAAATATCAGCATATAGATTTTTGGGCAGATCCATTGATAGAAAAGTTATGGTCTAAGGAAATTCCCCCAGCAGCTAAAGCAGGAATTAGAAAGGAAGTAGAATTCATTATTGATCAGACAAAGACTATTTATGAAGGATCAGCATATAATTGCACAAATCAAAAAGATCAACCTCTTAATGATGGTTGTATTAAAGACTACAGACTAGCAATTAAAATTGCCTACCTGCTTGATGCTTATGCAGCTAACTATGGAGATCCTGCTAAATTCTTTGAAGCCGAGACTTATTACAAAGAAGCTTTGCAATTGTCTCCTAGAAATCCCAGAACATATTGGTCATTTGCTCAAAATCAATACTATCAGAACAAGCCAGAATATGCCTTCCAATTGACTCAAAAAGCTATTGAGATTGAGCCAAGGATTTTGTCTTCATATAATATTGCTATTAATTTGGCTTCAATAATGGGTAACGAGCAAGCATTAAAAAATGTTGCCTTACAAGGATATCAAGCCTCTATTAATGAAGTAGAAAAGAATCCCGATGAGTTTTCTAATTATACTTCTGCTATTTTCTTTGCTAACAAAGCAAAAGATCAGGCAAAAATAGATGAAGCAATTAAAAAAGCTTTAGTACACAATCCTGATTGGGAAGATGATCTCAGAAGAACACTTAGTGGGCAATAAAGATCTTGACAAATTAGAAATTATTTGCTAATATTAAGACAGAATATAAAGAGTCTTGTGCAAAACA
>JAKLGF010000046.1 GCA_022710815.1 Patescibacteria group bacterium | reverse complement strand
TACTACTGGCACATCAATAATCCCAGCTGTATAGGTCTTTTTCCCATCTCCCACAATTGATCCTTTCTTACCTCGAGTGTAAAGCCAAATTCCATCAGTTAATTTAGCAAATTCCTTGGCTAATTGTTTTTCATTGATATATAGCTTGCCTGTTAATTCTCTAAATTCTTCTTCATTAATGCTTAAAATATCCACATCCATTAAAAGATCCTTGCATTTCTTCTTAAGCACCTCTATTTGCCTAGCTCCAGGATTAAAAAATACTTTAATATTCTTTTGCTTGGCAAATTTAATCAAATCGCAAAACAAGTCAGCTGATTTCCCTCCTCCTGGTCCAATGTAAAACCATTTGGCTTGCAATTGTTCCCAAATGATATTTTCTTTTCCAAATTCTGAAGAGGCTCCGCGGTAAATAACAATGGAGCGGTCTTTGCCTGGAGAAATTAAAATAGCTGATTGATTGGTTTTTTTGCTATCTATGGTCATGGCCAGATTAGTGCTGACATCATAATCTCTTAATTCATCCAAAACTGATTTTCCTTCATCATCATTGCCTACCATTCCAGCCCAAGCCACATTGTAGCCCATTTTACGCAAAGCTACAGCCACATTGGTTCCCCCGCCTCCTGTGCGGAACAAAACATCATCAGCCTCCATTTTCACTCCGAATTTAATATCCAAAGTCTCATCTCCTAAAAAGCTTTTAGGAAGATGTTTAAAAACAAAATAGACATCTTTAGTTCCCGAACCAAACGTAATTACATCAAACATTTTTTTATTCTTTCTTCTTACTTAAGTTAATGAGCGTTTTGATAACAGCATCAGGAGACAAGGAAATTGCCTTAATGCCTGCATCAATTAAGAACTGAGCAAAGTCAGGAATAGTTGAAGGAGCATCTCCACAAATTCCAATATACTTTCCAGCTGCATTGCATTTTTGAACTGCTAATTTAATCATTTCCTTAACAGCAGGATTGGTTTCATTGGCTATGGGAGCAATAGTAGAATTGTCTCTATCCATTCCCATTAAACATTGGGTTAGATCATTGGATCCAATTGAAAATCCATCACATAAAGGAAGAAATTGATCAGCCAAAATGACATTGGAAGGAATTTCGCACATGATATAAATCTTTAATCCATTTTCTCCTCTTTTTAATCCAGCATTTTCAATAACAGAAATGACTTTCTTAGCTTCTTCTGGAGTTCTACAAAATGGAATCATGACGCTAATATTCTTCAAACCAAATATTTCTCTGGCTTTTTTCATGGCCTGGCATTCTAATTCAAAAGCTGGTTTGAATTGCGGATCATAATATCTAGAAGCTCCTCTCCAACCAATCATTGGATTTTCTTCTTTGGGTTCATAGGCTTTACCTCCAACTAATGTTTCGTACTCATTGGTTTTGAAATCAGAAAATCTAACAATGATTTCTCTGGGATAAAAAGCAGCTGCAATCTGAGAAACTCCTTCAGCTAATTCATCAATGAAATACTGTTTCTTGTCTGTATAGCCATAAGTGATTTCATCAATTTCCTTTTTAACTTTCTTGTCAGCTAGTTTATCAAAATCAATTAAAGCTAAAGGATGGATTTTAATCTTTTCAGCAATAATGAATTCTTCTCTAGCTAGTCCCACAGCATCAACTGGCAAAAAGGAATATTTGAAAGCACTATCTGGGGCTCCGATATTAAGGGATATTTTAACTGGAAGTTCAGGAATTTCTTTTAAATCATAGCGAGTAGAAGTAAACGGCACTTTGCCTAAATATACCCTACCAGTTCTACCCTGGCTGCAATCAACTGTTACTTCCTGACCAGTTTTTAATGTTTTGCTGCCATTTTTAGTTCCCACAATACAAGGCACTCCTAATTCTCTGGAAACAATAGCAGCATGAGAAGTTGTTCCTCCTTCATCAGTAACAATAGCTGAAGCAATCCTCATAATCGGCACCCAATCTGGATCAGTCATTTTAGTGACTAAAATGTCTCCTTTTTTGAAAGTAGCAATTTTGGCCACATCAGAAATGACCATGACTTTTCCTTGGCCAATCTTGTTTCCCACTGCAATCCCTTCAACAATTAATTTATGCCCCTCGGTTTGAGTTTTGTATTCTTCGTAATATCTTCCTAATTCTTCTTTGGCATGAACAGTTTCTGGCCTAGATTGGACAATAAATAATTGGCCTGTCTTTCCATCTTTGGCCCATTCCAAATCCTGAGGTCTGCCATAATGATCTTCAATAATGCAAGCCCATTTGGCTAAACTCAAGGCATCCTCTTCATTAATGGCCATTTTGTTTTGATCTTTGGGCAGAACTTTGACATCTTTCCATCCGCCCTTGACTCCATAAATATATTTATTGGTCTTTCTCCCAATATTTTTCAAGAAGACTGATTTGAATCCCAACTTCATTGTTGGCTTGTGGACATAGTAAGTATCAGGAGTAATCTTTCCCTTAACAATTAATTCTCCTAAACCATAAATGGCATTAATCACAACTACATCTCTAAATCCTGTTTCTGTATCTAAGGTAAACATGACTCCTGATGATCCCAAATCTGATCTAACCATTTTCTGGACTAAAACAGACAAGGCTACTTGCATGTGATCAAACTTGTTCTCATCTCTGTAAGCAATAGCTCTAGCAGTAAAAAGAGAAGAAATACAATTTTTAATTGATTCCAGTAATTGTTTTTCTCCTTTAATATTTAAAAATGTTTCATGCTGTCCAGCAAAAGAAGCTGTGGGAAGATCTTCAGCTGTAGCTGATGATCGAACAGAAACATCAGTTGCCTTGTCTGAATATTCTTGGGAAAGCAATTTGTAGTTCTCTAAAATCTCCTTCTTCAAGTCTGGAGGAAATTCTCCTTTGAGAACCATGGCCATCATTATTTTAGAAGCTTTTTGGGTTGCTCCCACATTCTTAGCATCCAATTTGGAAAACATTTCTGTGAGCTTGGTATCCAATTTGTTGTATTTTAAGTAGGACCAATAGGCATTAGCTGTTAAAGCAAAGGCATTAGGGATTCTTACTCCTTTTTGAGTTAATTGGGAATACATTTCTCCCATTGAAGCATTTTTCCCTCCCACTACTGCAACATCTTCTTTTCTTAAATCTTTTATCCAATAAATGAGCTTGTCTTTTGTTTCCATAATTTATTTATTTTTTATTGTAGAAATATGAGAAAATATAGAATAACACTATTGGCAAGATTTCTCCGATAAAAAGTAGAGCCTGGATCATTATCACCATGTCGGTGATGCCTAATTTTGCCAATATTCCTACTATCGGAACACTCCCGGTTCTAATCAATGTTTGAAAAAAATATATTGGACTACCAATAACCCATACAAGCATTATTGTCATGGCCAATCTATTAATCTTTCCTTTTTTGTCGATTTTGTTTTCTTGTTGATAAAAAGAATCAAAATTAGGAAAAGCATATCTATTCCACATAACTCTTCTGTATTCTTTATCACTAAAAAATGGGATTACATATAAGCCTAAGATAAAAATCATCAAGAACCATATACCAACTGCCGGACCATCAAATCGTTCTTTAAAAACTCCGGCCAATATCATAAATACTATTATCCAAAGGGGCATGAATAATTCGTGCCAAGTTGATCTGTTTCTCTCCCAAGAGTCAGCTTCCTTGTAATCATCTATCAATGGAGCTAAATACGGAGGGTATTGCCCATGATTCCTTGTTCCCCAATACCAAGCACTAAAAGTATGCTTGCCAATATACTTTATCTGATCAGGGGTTAGCTTTTCTCTATCGCGAAGATACTTTTCCATCTTACTTGATTAAAAATTTCATTGCTTTTACAGCTCTGTGTGGATCAATGTAATTAGGAATTTTGTTTTCTTCCAAAAGATCCATGGAGGCTTTGGTTAATTTTCCTCCCACAAAGCTACAAACAATGGCCTTATCTTTAAATTTGTTTTTGGCTTCAATAATGAATTTGGCATTTTCAATAGGATTGGTCATTATTTGCAAAGTTTGAATAACTAACAATCCTTTGATATTCTTTTGTTCTAAAAGGCTATTAAGAACTATTTGATATCTTTCTGGTCCAGCATCGCCTAAAATATCAGCTGGATTACGATGAGACCAAGCTGGATTCATGACTCCTGATTTATCAATCTTTTTGATAGTAGCTGGGTCCAAATCCACTAATTTAATATCCTCTTGATCACAATAATCTACTGCTAAAATTCCACATCCTCCGCCATTGGTGATAATAGCAACCCCGTCCTTTATTTGTGGCTGCCAAGATAAGGCTTTGGCAATATCAAACATTTCCATAACAGAATCAGCTTCAATTACTCCGGCTTGCTTGAAAGCTGCTTGATAAATCTGATAATCTCCAGCCAAGGATCCAGTATGAGTGCTAACTGCTTTTTTAGTTCCCTCGCTTTTTCCAGCCTTGATAACAATAATGGGTTTCTTTTTAGTAATTCTTTTAGCTGCTTCTAAAGCTCTTCTTCCTTCACTAATTCCTTCAATGTAAATAGTGATTACTTTTGTTTCATTGTCTTTTTCTAAAATCTCTAAGAATTCTATTAAATCCAAATCAGCCATATTGCCCAGAGAAATAATCTTGGAAAATCCGAAATTCTCAGTTAAGCCAATATCAATTATGGAATCAATCATGGCGCCAGATTGGGAGATAAAAGCAATTTCTCCTTTTTTGGGAGTAGCTGGAGCAAAAGAAGCATTCAAATTGGAATGGGGATTAATAATTCCTAAGCAATTAGGACCAATCATGGGAATATTGGCCTTTTGAAGTTTTTTAACAAT
>JAKLGF010000045.1 GCA_022710815.1 Patescibacteria group bacterium | reverse complement strand
GAAAAAATGAAGAAATCTCTGGAAGAAGCAGGAGCCAAGGTAGAATTGCAATAATTCACTTTTTGTTTTCAATCAAAACCACTCGATATTTTGTCGGGTGGTTTTATTATCCTTTGTCATTTGTTTCATTTTTTTCTATAATCAAATATATGAATATTAATAACAAGAAAATAATCTGCTACGGAGAAATGCTCTCTGATCTTTTTGGTTCAATCCAAGAAGGATTCATTCCTAAGTTTGGAGGGGCTCCAGTTAATACTGCTGTAGGCTTGTCTAAATTAGGATTGGAAAATATATATTTCTTAGGAATGATTGGCCAGGATTTCTTTGGAGATTTTCTCAAAGAAACAATGGTTAATTACAAAGTAAAGCCTGATTATCTTTTGCAAACCAAAGACAGAAATACTACTTTGGCTTTTGTTTCTCTGTCCCCTGATGGCCAAAGAAGCTTTTCTTTTTTTAGAGGCGCTCATGAAATGATTTCCAAAAAAGACTTGGAATCTTTTGATTTTTCTGATACTGCTATCATTCATTTCGGATCATTAACCCAGGCCAATGATATTTGTTTTGAGGCTACCAAATATTTAATTGATACTGCCAAACAAAACAAAACCATTTTATCTTATGACCCTAATGTCAGATTAGCCCTTTGGGAAGATAAAGAAAAATTAAGAAATATTATTCTTGATACAGCTAAAGAAGTAGATATTCTTAAAATCAGTAATGAAGAATTGGAATTCTTAACTAATGAGAAAATTCTAGAAATTGGGGCAGATAAAATCTGGTCTGATAATTTAAAACTGCTTTTTGTTACTCTAGGAAAAGATGGAGCTTTCTGGAAAAGCCAGACTGGCTCAGGCATTGTGCCTACTAAACAATATGATGTAGTAGATACTACTGGGGCTGGAGATGCTTTTAATGCAGGGATTCTTTACCAATTAACTCAATTAGCCAGCAATGATTTAGAGATAAGTGATGAGAATGTAGCCAAGGCAGTTGAATTTGCCAATATGGTAGCTGGATTTTCTACTCAAAAAAAAGGAGCAGTGGATTCTTTGCCCACTAAACAAGACCTAGGATTGTAACTAAAAAGCGCCCCCCTTGAGGGGCGCTTTTTAGTTTACTCTGTTTTCTCTTTAAGATATTTCTTGAGTTTGTCAGCTGCTAAAATGCAAGGCAAAAACATTGAAAAACATCCAACCAAGAATACTCCATCTGGAGCAAAAGGAGAATATTCAATAAAACGAGTAAAGTGTAATAACAAAGGCATGGCCACAATTATGCCTGTTATTGGTCCAATGGGCTTGGATTGAAATTTTCTTTCCAAATATTTAAAGACAAATACAAAGATGGTGAAGATAATAATATATCCAGCGTAATTGGCATAAGGAATTCCATAATAGCCAATATGGGCAGTATCTTTGGGCCATTGCCACATATGATAAACATTAACTTGAACTGGATCAGCCATCATATCTACTCCAGCCACAATCATGCTGGCAATAAAGGAAACGAATAAAGATCTCTTCCACCAATCTTTCTCTTGAGAAAAAGGAGTGGAATTAGTTAGTAAATTGGAAATGAAATAGGACATGAAGAAATAATAGGCAAAGTATTGAAAGCCCAAAAGAACTGGCGTGTCCCAAAGCTTGGGCCCTGGAAAATTAGGAGTATAGCTATAATTTCCTGCTGGCCAGCCAGTATGAATACTCAAAGCTTCAATACCCCAGGCAAAAATGACCCAAAACAAAAAAGAACTCAGCACTGCTTTGCTTCCCCTTAAATACCAAATGCAGGCAAAAGCAGTTATTGAGGCTGACATTATTTTCACTGTTTGAAAGTCAGGCATTAATGGCCACTGGATTTTCCAAAAAGGAAGAACATGGGCTGCTAAGATAACATAGACAAAAACAAGCCAAGAAACAAAAGAAACCGAAATGATCAGCTTGTCTTTTAGAGACATTGTTGGAGTGAAAAATATATTTTTCATAATTTTATTACTTTAATTATCAAATAACTAATAATATGAGTCAAATTATTTCTTCACAATTAAAAACATTTATTCTGGTCGAATCAACCAATGTCTTGCTTTAAATCACTTTCACCTATTCCACCAAACAAAAATCACGCCGTCGCGTGATTTCTTTATTGGCGGAGAGGGTGGGATTTGAACCCACGATACCTTTCGATATACTCGCTTTCCAAGCGAGCGCACTCGGCCACTATGCGACCCCTCCAATAATCATTAATATACCTAAAAATCAGGAAAAATCAAATGAAAAGCCCCTGTTGGGGGCTTGTCTTAAATTAGGTTTGATTTAACAAAACACTTGGGACAAGTGGCTTGATAAATATATGTTCCATCATCAGGAACAACTAGAGGTAATCCAGCTAATACTGGCTTCCCTTCTTTTAATATCTGGGTATAGACAGCATTGGGATTTCCGCAGATTTCACAAACAGATCTTCTGTATTTTACTTCTTTAGGACCTAATTCTAGAATTTGTCTGACAATAGGGAACAATCTTCCATAGCAATCCATATCCAATCCAGAAATTATCACTTTAGTTCCCTGCTCCAAAAGCTTTTTAATATTCTCTACCTCTTGTTCAGGAAACATATGAATTTCATCAATGCCAACCACAGCCAATTTCTTGTCTAAAATCTGAGCAATGCTTTCAATTTTCTGGGCTCCTAAGCTGATTCCATTGCGGGAACAGATTCCATCATCTCTAACATTGCGCACAGACTGAAAAAGCCCAAATGGAATTGAGGTATATTTAAGCGGAGCAAAGTGAGAAATCAATTCAAATGATTTCCCGCTTTTCATGGGCCCTAGGATTAAAATCAGTTCCATGAGTTTAGTATAAACAAGGGGGATTATTTGACAATAAGGCTCAGTTTAATTAAGCTAATTTGAAAATGTTTTTTTAACATAAGAATAAGTGTTTTGGAAAGGAGCCCAAAATTGAAGAATCTAATAATCAATAATCTTCTGATTCCTGTTGCTAGACATATTGATTCAAACTCGGATTGGAAAGATTCGGCACTAACCGAAGAACTCCTAGAAATGATAGATCTTTTCAGGAATCCAGACAATGTTTTTGGTTGTTTCAAGCACAAAGCGATGACTCCAGAAAAAAGCTATGGACGAAAGTCCTGGAACAGTTCAGATCTAATCTGGCTGGAATTAGGAGCTTCTCCCTGGGACATAGACAGAATGATTATTGAAGAATAAAAGTGTCTCAGACGTTTGGACAAAAAAGCTCAAGTTCAATATAAGACCAATAAAACAATTGATGGTTTTGTAAAACAACTCAGTCCCTATGTCCGCAACAGACTTACCCATTCTTTGGGAGTAGCCAGTGATGCCGTTAGTCTCTGCCAGGGTTTAGGATTGAATGACAAATTATCTTTGGCAGCTGGCATGGGACATGATGTTGGCCACGGACCGTTCTCGCACACTTTTGAGTACTATGCTAATGCTAGACTCAAAAAGGTCTATAACAATGACCAAATCAAGTTTTCCCATCCAGTATTTAGTGTTGATGTTTTGCAGAAGTTTGAACGAGACGAACCTGAACATGCCAATCTGACACTGGAAACTTATCTGGCTATTGTTAAGCATTCAAGCATTGAACTCACGCCTAAGAACATTGCTAATTATCCTTGGGAATGCTTTTGCAATTATTGGGGCGATAAGCTTGATTACACTTTCAAGGATTCTAATGATTCCAAAAGGAATTACTTGCCCGAATTGCAAGCCCTTCCTTTTCCTAAGGAGTACTACTAATTGGGAGAGAATCAAAGACAGAGAAGTATGATCTGCAAACTGGCCATTATCAAAGAATGCGCCAAAGCTGGCCAACCATCAGAAGGGAATTCAAAGATAATAAAAACATTCTATACTTTCCGTAAATGGATGTTTGATAATGTCTACTATGCTCTCAATGCCTCTCCTACCAGAAAGGAAACCTGGAAAGATTTGGCCAGAGCTAGACAATGGCTGGAAAAAGAATTCCCGGATTATGATTCCCTGCTTTTACTAGCTCTCTGCACTGATGATGAAGTTCTAATAATGTCTCAGAGCATTGCTCAAAAAAGAGAGCTTCCCCAGGAAATCAAATCTGTTTTTGGCATCAATGAATTACTCCATAGGCTTCCCAAAGGACTCTATGTCTTTGGCAACATTGACCTAGATCCTGACCACTACACCAAAAGATAGTAAACAAAAAAGGCAAGCTGATAAAGCTTGCCTTTTAATTTCTTAAATCTTATCAGGAAAGTATTCTCCAGCTTTCTTTTTAACTCTGTCTCCCTTGTTGAATTTATTGAAATCCTTTTCAAAAACAGTAATGCTGACTTTCTTTCCAGCATCAGTTTGAAAAACAACAATGAATTGTTCGGCTCCATCCTCATCGGCCTCAACATGATTCTTGTCTAAAACAGTTCCTTCCCAGGATGATTGTTTCTTTTTGAGGTCCCAGAGGGTTAAAATGACAGTAACCACTACCACGGCTATAATTGTTTGTATTGTTTGGTTCATATTTTTATTTGTATTATAATCAACAAAAGGGAGTCTTTAAAGCTTTTTTAACAATCAAGAAGGGAGGAAACAAATGAGAAAACATATAACACCCAATGATGTTTTAAGATCAATCAAAAAGGTGATTGAATTGGATAGCAATATCTTTATTCCAACACTCTCGCCAAGAGACAAGGCTTTCTTGAGCCCAGCTGAAAAGCAAAAGATGCGAAGGGAAATTTCCTTAGCCAGAAAGCTTGATGTCTGCGCAGCAGTCAAAAAAGAAATCAGGGATCTGACCATAACCAGGGATTTTGCCTGCTTT
>JAKLGF010000044.1 GCA_022710815.1 Patescibacteria group bacterium | reverse complement strand
AGCGTAAATTAAGTGAGCAATTCCTTCATCAAAAGAATCTCCGTCTCCAGCGCAAATAATGACTTTCAAATTAGGATTGGCTAATTTCGCTCCAATAGCAGCTGGAATGGCTCTTCCATGCAAGCCATAGAAAATATTTACTCCGATATAGTCTACAATTTTGGCATGACATCCGATTCCTACAAAAACAACAATATCTTCTTTGCGTGTTCCCTGTTCAATCAAGGAAGATAAAGCTCTTTTAAGGGCTTCCAAAATAGTGAAGTTTCCGCAACCAGGACACCAAGTATTTTTAGCAGTTGTGTTTAAATTAATAGCCATATGTTTATTTAATTTTCTTTGATACTTCTTTTTGCAAATCTTCTAAATAGAAAGATCTTCCTGTGCAATTAAGAATCTTATCATTAACCTTTATTGAATTTTGAGCCAATAATTCAGACAACTGTCCAATAGCGCTAGATTCAACCAAAACCAATTTCTTGACTCCTTTCAAAGCTTTTTGCATAGCCTTGATTGGAAATGGTTGCATAATAACTGGCTGAATGAATTTAATATTCAAATTTTCTGCAACTTCTTTAGCTAATCCTTTATTGTATCCCCAAGCAATAATAGCTTTGTTAGCATTCTTGTTGCCATAAACTTTAACAGGATTAAGCTTTTCAATTTCTGCTTTCATGGCAGCATACTTCCTTTCTTTTTTCTTATTCATGGCAATAATCAAATCTTCCTCCTCTTCTAGAGTAATTCCATCTTCATAGTGCTCATAGCTGGTTACTCTCACTGTGGCATTGTCTTGTCCATAAAAAGCCATGGGAGAGATTCCTGATTTGGTATTCAAATATCTCTTGTATTGCCCCTTCCCATCCCAGAGCAATTCTTTGACAGGATTAATTTTAGAAACTATTCCTGTATCAAAAGAGAATGTGCTTTCACTAACATTCTTGTCAGTTAAAAACAAAACTGGTGTTTGGTATTTCCAAGCCAAGTTCATTGCCAGACCAGATAAATAGAAGGATTCATCAGCATCTCCTGGAGCGACTAAAATCTTGTCAAAGTCTCCATGACCCATATTCAAAGAAAACTTGAGATCAGCTTGGCCAGAATAAGTGGGAAGACCTGTGGCTGGTCCTGGTCTTTGGCTATTAACCAAAACAACTGGAATTTCTCCTTGAGCAGCAAAGCTAATAGCTTCGGCCATTAAAGCCATTCCTCCTCCTGATGTTCCCACCATTGATCTCTTCCCTGCGCTAGCAGCGCCCAGGGCGCTGTTAATAACAGAAATTTCGTTTTCTGCCTGGAAAACATCAATTTTGAAATCTGCTTTATGTTCAGCCAAGAAATGCAAAATACTAGTAGCTGGAGTCATTGGGTAAGCAGCATAAAATCCTAACCCAGCTTTAACAGCTCCCAAGGCTGTTGTTTCATTGCCAGTAATAAGGGGCATGGGTTCATTTTTTAATTTCTGAATTTTAATTAAAGTGTCAGCTTGGTCATATCCAAATTTAGCTACTGCCAAATTCTTCTCTATTTCCTTCTTAACTTCTTTTCTGAAAACTTTTTCTACTATTTCCCATTCAATTCCGATTGTTTTAGCTATGGCTCCAATAAAAGCAGAATTCTTCATAATCGGAATGATTTGAAATTGCTCAATTATCTGCTTGGAAGACAAACCAAAACCATATTCAAATTCTGAACTGTCCGCGTCAAAAATGGCAATGCCATCTTTGTCTAAATCTTTCTTGTGCTTTTCTAATGTTTCCTTGTTTAAAGCTATTAGAAAATCTATTGATCTCTTAGGAGCTGAGTTTACTTTTTTAGTTGCTCTAATTTTGGAAAAGCTATGCCCTCCTTTAATCAAAGACTGATAGTCTTCATATATTGAAACTCTCCAGCCATATTGATTCAAAAGCTTGGCAATGGTTAAGCCAGCCATTCTGGATCCTTCTCCGGCTGCGCCTCCCACTAAGATTGAATATTCTTCATCCATATTTTTGTTTTTGTTATTAATTGATTTTACCATATCAGTTTAGAAAACAATGTTGATTAATTTCTTGGGAACAAATATTATATTCCTGGGCTTACCTTCCCCTATCCATTTCTTAGTTGTTTCTCTTTGCATTACTAATTCTAAAGCTTGATCTTTAGAGATATTAGCATCAACTTTAATAATCTCCCTAACTTTGCCATTTATCTGAACAATTAAATCAACTTCATCATCAACAAGTATATCAGGATCTGCTTTAGGCCAGGCTTCTTGGAAAATGGAAACAAACTTCCCTTTTCTTTTCTCTTGCCATATTTCTTCAGCCAAATGAGGAGCAAATGGAGCTAAAAGCTTAGCAAAAGTCAGAACAGTATTTTCTGTTATCTTTTCCTGCTTTTCAGCCTCATTGGCAAAAATCATTAACTGGGAAATAGCGGTATTGAACTTAAAATCCTGTATGTCCTTGCTAATTTTGTCTATTGTTTGGTGGAGCATCTTAACAAGTTCCTTGGAATCTGCAACAGCCCCTGTTTTCCCTTTAATACTAACTACTTTTTCCAGGAATCTCTTGGCTCCTACCAAACCTTGGGTATTCCAAGCAATGGAATCGCCAAATGGGCCCATAAACATCTCGTAAACCCTTAAAGCATCAGCTCCGTATTGTTTAACAACATCATCAGGATCAATAACATTACCCCAACGCTTAGACATTTTTTGTCCATCTTGTCCTAAAATCAATCCCACATGCTGAAGCCTTTTAAATGGCTCATCATAATTAACTAATTGGCTATCTTTGAGAAACTTGTGCCAGAATCGAGCATAAAGCAAATGTCTAGTAGCATGTTCTGCTCCTCCGATATACAAATCTACTGGGGACCAATATTTTTCTTTATTAATATCAACAAAAGATTTTTTGTTCTTAGGATCAATGTATCTTAAATAGTACCAGCAAGAACCTGCCCATTGAGGCATGGTATTAGTTTCTCTAATTGCTTTTCCTTTACATTTAGGACACTTGGTATTAACAAACTTAGCAATACTAGCTAAGGGAGATTGACCATCTCCTGAGGGTTGATAGCTTTTAACATTGGGTAGTTTAATAGGAAGATCTTTGTCTGGCACAGCAATCCATCCTGGATTATTAATTTCTCCCTGAGAATATTGGTCTTTCTGATAATTCCCTGATTTAATAGCATCGGCACAGTGCTGACAATAGACCAAAGGAATAGGTTCGCCCCAATATCTTTGGCGAGCAAAAACCCAATCCCTCATTTTGTAATTAATTGTTTTTTGGCCAAATCCTTTCTTAACTGCCAATTCAACCATTTTTGTTCTGGCTTGTTCTGAGGTTAAATTAGAGAATTCTTGGGAATTAATTAAAACTCCATCTAAGACAAATGGCAAAACAGTTTCTCCATTAGAATTCTTGATGACTTCTTTGATTTCTAAATTATGTTTCTGGGCAAATTCAAAATCTCTTTGATCATGAGCTGGAACAGCCATAATAGCGCCTGTGCCATAATGGCCCAAAACATAGTCTCCGACAAAAACAGAAACTTCTTGGTTATTAAATGGATTAACAGCTTTGATTCCTTTGATTTCTACTCCTGTTTTTTCTTTAGCTAAATCTGTTCTTTCTAAATCAGTCTTTTGCTTGGAAGCTTCAATATATCCTTGAATTTCCTGATCATTAGAAATATTTTCTTTCAACTCTTGAATAATTGGATGCTCAGGAGCAACCACGCAATAGGTGCAGCCAAAAATAGTGTCTAATCTGGTAGTAAATATTTTAATTTCTCCCTTGGGCTGAATTTTGAAAGTAATTTCTGCCCCTTCAGATTTACCAATCCAATTTCTTTGCATTTCTTTAATTGAATCCTCCCAACCAACTAATTTATCCAAATCATTCAATAATCTTTGAGCATATTTGGTAATTAAAATCTCCCATTCTCTAATGGGCTTTCTTTGGACAAGAGTAGAGCATCTTTCACATTTTCCATCTTCAACATCTTCATTAGCTAAAACTGTTTTACAACTAGGGCAATAATTAACTGGATCCATAATGGATCTAATCAGTCCAGCCTCAAACATTTTCTTGAATTGCCACTGAGTCCATTTGTAATAATCAGGGTCAGTTGTGTTTATTTCCCTTGCCCAATCATAGGTAAAGCCAATTAATTCTAATTGTTTTTTGAATTTAGATATATTCTGGGCTACAGCCTTGGCTGGATGGATCTTGTTTTTAATAGCAAAATTCTCTGCTGGCAAACCAAAAGCATCCCAACCCATTGGGTGTAAAACATTATACCCCTGCATCATTTTCATGCGGGCAACCACATCGCTGGCAATATATCCTTTACAATGGCCAACATGCATAGCTGATCCCGAAGGATATGGGAACATGTCTAAAACATAGAACTTGGGCTTATCAGATAAATCTTTAGTTTGATAAATCTTAGCCTTAGCCCATTTAGACTGCCACTTTTTATCTAAACCTGGCAAATTAATGGCTTTCATATATATGGATAGTATACTAATAACACTAGCAAAAAACCTACTTTTTTCAAATAAAAAGAGCTGGGTGTGGAAAACTTTCTCTTGCCAAGCCAAAAACATGGTATAATAAATGCAAAGGTCTTATATAAGACAAAAATAACAAAAAATGAACCCAATTTTAAAAAAGATTCTAATTTTGTTAATTGTCATCGGAGCCATTAACTGGGGGCTAATCGGTATTAACCCTGAATGGAACCTAGTTACTTTGATCTTTGGCTTCAATGCAGCATTGGTCCAAATTATCTACATTTTAGTAGGTATTGCCGGACTCTGGGGAATTACCCTTTTGTTATAACCTTGCAACCAGACAGGCCTGAAGAGGGCCTGTTTTT
>JAKLGF010000043.1 GCA_022710815.1 Patescibacteria group bacterium | reverse complement strand
AAATGGTTGCTTAATTACCAGCCAGTAGGCAGAGCTGGTTATTCTATCTTTATCTACAATATCCCAGAGAAATGAGAATAAGGATCAATATTATTGCTGCTTTTCTTTTGTGCCTCATGTTTGGCACTTTGATTTCTTTGGCGAAAAATACCGGCATTACTATTGATGAAGGCCCACATATTCTAGCCGGATATACTTATTGGAAATTTGGAGATTACCGAGCTAATCCAGAACATCCTCCCCTATTTAAAGACTTAGCTGGATTGCCAGTATATCTAGCCAATCCTAATTGGCCTCAAGATAATTTGCTATGGAATGATCCTAATACTAATCCCTACATTTCCCAATCCCTAGATTCTAAAAAATTTCTCTTTAATTCTAATAACGATGCTGACAAATTAATCTTTTTAGCCAGAATCCCAATGGTTTTGATCACAATTCTATTGGGCTTTGTTGTTTTCTGGTGGACAAGAAAAGTTTGGGGCCAAGTTCCAGCCATTTTTACCCTTTCTTTGTATGTTTTCAATCCCAATATCCTGGCTCATGGTTTTTTAGTAACTAATGATATTTTCTCTGCTTTGGCCTGCCTTGTTTTAATAATCTCCTGGACTGGATTTGTTAAAGAACAAAACAAAAAGAATTTTCTTTATCTAGTTTTAGCAATCTCTCTATGCTTGCTAGTTAAGTTTTCTTTGGGAACAGCTTTAATAGCTATGTTTTTGTTTTGCTTTGTCTATTCTGGTTTAACAACTCAAAAAGGAGATTTAAAAAAGTATTTCTTTCCAGCAGTTTTGGCTACTGCTCTTTCTTTTATCTTCATTTATCTTGTTTATGCCTGGCATTTGCGCGGACAAAGTATCCAGAATTTAATTGCTAATGCTAAATTCTTAACAGAAGCTCCCATTTATTCCCTTTATTCTATCCCGGGGCTAGCTCCTTTAGTTCATTGGTTTTATGGCTTAATGATTGCTTTAAGTCGAGGAGCTAATGGCAGTGTAGTAACATTCTTGGGAAATATTGGGAATAGTTGGTGGTATTACTTTCCTGTTTTATGGCTAGCTAAAAATCCAGTTATGCTCAATATTATGGCAGTCTTGGGATTAGCTAGTATTAAAAATAATTACAAAAAGACTGATCAATTGCAGAAATATCCTGAATTGATAATGATAGTTGTTTTCGTCATTTTTTACTGGGTAGTTTTAATCAATTCTAGTTTGAATATTGGGATCAGGCATATTTTTCCAATCATTATTCCAATGTTTATCTTAATTGCTCTTTGCTTTAATGATTTTGTTCAGAATCTACAAACCAAAATTGATAAAAAATATATTTTGATTGTTTGCTTGATTCTGTATTCTATCACCGCAGTTATTTCTTATCCCAATTATCTTTCCTATTACAATTTCCTGGCTGGAGGAACAGATAATGGTTACAAGATTGCTGATGATTCAAATTATGACTGGGGACAGGATGTGAACAAATTGCAAGAATATGTCAATGTGAATAAAATACAAAATTTGAAGTTAGACTATTTTGGTATTGCTGACCCATCCTATTATTTAAATTCATGGAAGCCATTAGATCCTACCAAGGGTAAACAAACTGGCTGGATAGCTGTTTCTATTACCAGCCTCCAAGAAGGCTTGGGCCTACCTGTTGATCTAGAAGAAAAATACAAACAGAATATGACCTTCAATTACTATGATTGGCTTAGAGATTATCAGCCAGTAGGCAGAGTAGGAAAAAGCATATTCATTTACTTTATTCCAAATTAAAACACCCTGATAGTTTAGGGTGTTTTTTGAAAAGTCGTCTCAGAGGTTGATTACTTGGCAAAATTCTTTGCCAAAGCGAAACTTATGTTCCTTGATTTTTCCAATTTTGAAATAGTCGTAAAACCACTGGGCAGCACTGGGGCTGTTTTGGTTGAGAACATGGAGCGCTTTTTTGGAATCAACAAAAAAGCTAACTTGGTTACTTTTGACTGTTTCAAAAATACAACCAACCCAATGTTTTCTGATTTCAACTGGGCCGATCCCATCTGGGATTTCTATTATCTTTATTGTTTCTGACATTCTAATCCTCCTTACGATTAGATTGTACAATGAACTAATTAATTACGCCCTAGCTTACAATAAACAAAATGTTTTGTCAAAAAAACCTGCCTTGAGGGCAGGTTTGCAATTATTTCTCTTGGTCTTTGGGAATTTCAGGATAAGTAGCTATTGTTTCAAATCTTAGGTCAATATACTTCAAACTTCCCCGTTTGGATTCTGGCAATTTAGTTTTTAAGACTAAATTCAAGGAAACTGTTTGCAATTCAATATCTTTTTTAGGATTGAAGAATAAATACCAGCCTGGTTCTGTTTTAAAATTATACTGAGTCTTGGAAATCATATCGCAAGCCACAATCTTTATCCCAGCTTGGCTTTGAGTTTTTTCTTTTATCTCTTTAATAACAGAAAGATCTTCTTTTTCTAAAACCTTGTCTCCGGACTTAGCTCCTTCTTTTTGGGAGTTAATAACAAAGTCAGGAGCAATAGCACTTTTGTTTTCAAAAATTATTCCATTATCGTCAATGGCAAAACAATTGGAAGTATCTGGGCTACTAGTGGTTCCCTTGTAAGCATTTTCATCAGGCTTTTGATTACACCACAAAGCCATTTCATCTCTTTCCTTGATTACAATCTCAATCTGATTGGGTAATTGTTTGTTAATAGCCACATCTTTAACATTAAGAAATTTGCCTAGAATTTCTTTTTTAATCTGATTCTTAGGAAGAGCAAAGATATTGGAAGCTGAGGCCATTACTTGTTTGCCATTCAAAACTTGCCAGGTTGCATCTTTAATAGCTCCAGGATCAATATTGGCAGCTCCAGTAATTTTGATTTCTTTGATATTGAAATATGAGTTAACGAAAAAGGTATAGAATCCAAGAATACAAAGAACAAAGACAGAAATGCTAATTGCAAACCATTTCTGCTTGGCAACAGGCTTGTACTTCTTAAGCTTTTTGTATTTCTTGTAAGTTTTGAGCATAGTAAACTTTACAGCCTTCTTTGCTTTCTTCGCAAAAATTCAAAAATGTATGTGAACCAATAACTAGATTTTAAAGGATAATCCTGAGTTTTTAAATAGTTAATAACTTTTCCCCCAAATCCCATTTTAAAGAGGCTTAATCCCCACCAAGGATGCTTTTTGAGATCAGTATCATTAAGGTCTTTTTTGTCCTTAATATCTTCCTCAATTCCCCAGAAATTATACACCTTACAACCTCTTTTCTGAGCCTCTTTGACTATTTCCCATTGCAAGAAATAGGCAGCGCCAATTTTAGGATATTTGCTGTTATCTGAAGCTCCGTGATGGTAATAGGCAGTACCTTGCCAGAAAACAATAATTGCCCCGGCTATTATTTCATTCTGGTATTGAGCTAAAAGAATTAACACCTGGTCATCGCTTCCAAAAGCTTTTACTTCTTTTTGTAAATATTCCAGAGAAAAAGGAGTAAAATTGTGTCTTTTAACAGTTTCTAAATTCAAACGATTGTAGGCATCTAAATATTGCAAATCTTTTGTTTTGATTATCTGGATTCCAGCTTTTTGTCCTTGCTTAATCATGTATCTGGTTGTTTTGCGCATTCCAGACAAAAGCTCTTCCTCGTTTTTCTCTAAATCCAAAATCCAAGTAACATTGGGATGAACAAAAGTAGGAGCTTGGACAAATCCTAAATCAGAATATATTTTCTTGTCTTCCAGAAAACTAATTGGAACAAAGCGCAAGAAAGTAGCTTTTTCTTCTTGAGCAATGGGAGTTAAGTAACTAATAACAGACTTAAGTATTTCTGTTTTCTGGTTTTGGAATTCTTGAATAATTGTTGGGCCATAGGGAATAAACAAATGGTGGCCACTTTTAGCTTCTTTTTTGATAACTGTAAACAAAGAAATTAATTGGTCATTATGATAAACTCCAAATCTCCAAACCTTGTTTCCTAGCATTTCCCAGAAATCTCCCCAATTCCAAGAATTCAAGAATGTCTTTTCTTGGATTCCAGAAAAGAATTGTTCCCATTGTTCTTTGTTTTTAATTTCTTTTATCTGCATTATTGCTTGTTTAATAATAGGCTGATTTTGTTGGCATCGACAAAGGAAATATTAATATGGGTGGGTAGATTAAATATCTTCCCAGCAATTTCCTGAGCCCTGGGGCAATTGTATTCATAGCCAAATGATTTCAAATTGCTTTTAGAAGGGACAATAACTGATCTCCTCCAGCCATCTTCTAAATAGATTCCTGATTTTCTTAATTTGTTCAAAATCAAATCTGGATCATTGCAAATAACGGGAAAGCGTAAATATGTTCCTGGCTCAAAGACAAATTTGAATTCTGGATTGTGAATATTGGCAACATATATTTGAGCTATCTCTTCTCGATGTTTGTTAAAGTTTTCCAACTTCTTTATCTGGTTATTAGCTAAAATAGCTAAAGCTTGGGGCATTTTCTTAGGAAAAATATCCATCCAGAGTCCATTATTCTCTTTTGGATAAACAGAAAAGGATAAAAGATTTAATCCTTGAAATATTTTAAGAAAAGCTAGTCCTAATTTAAAGAAGGAATAAGTGGGAAGAACAATCCAATTCATTAAAACTGGATGAAGTAATTGTTGAAAAGTCCAAAAAGAATTAGGATATTCTAATTTCTGGTAATTTTCTTGCAAGTTTTTTTGAATTTCCTGATTAAAAGCCACTGCCATTCCACCATAAACACAGGAAATCATTTTGTCTCGGCCAAAGCTGTAAAAAGCAGCATCGCCAAATGTTCCCAAATATTGTCCTTCGTGCTTTATTCCCAAAGCATGAGCGCAGTCTTCTACTATATGCAGATTATGTTTTTTTGCCAAGTTTTCAATCGGTTTTAAACTACAAGGCTGCCCGAATAAATGAGTAGCTATTATAGCTTT
>JAKLGF010000042.1 GCA_022710815.1 Patescibacteria group bacterium | reverse complement strand
ATGCTTGAAGATGGAATTGTTAAGGCAGCCCAAGGATTAACTAGTATTGAAGAAGTCCTGAGAGTTATTGTTGAGTAAAGATTGATGAAAAAAATATTTGGTTTTATTATTTTATTATTTGCCTTAGCAAATAATGCTTTTGCTTACCAGATTCAATCAGCCGAGAAAACAATTCCAGGAGATTTTTTGCTTGGTCCTGGGAAAAAAGAATTTGTTGTCCAAAGAGGACAGTCAGTTATTGATACTATAGAAATTATTAATAATTCAGGATCAAAGGTTTGGTTTGAAGTTACTGTAGAAGATATTCAGGGAACCAATGATCCCAAGCAGGCATTCCAAATGCTGGGACCAGGAAGTGGCCCTTATTCTCTTAAAGACTATATCTTTCCAGAAACGCCTTCTTTTTATTTAGAAGATGGGCAGAAGATTGTTTTGCCAATAGAGATAAAGATTCCTTATGATATTTCTTTGGGAGGATTGTATGGTTCTGTTATTGTCCAAACCAAAGAAAGCCAAAACCAAGAAGAGAATTCTGGCGAGATTCAAAGTGGGACTAAGATTATTGGAAGATTAGCCCATTTGGTGTTTATTAGAATAGAGGGAAATCAAAAAGAAGAAGGAATCTTGCAGGATTTTTTTGCCCAAAAAGACAAAGAGCAAAGAATTATTCTTTCCTCTGTTTTTGAAAATAGGGGGAATATTCATTTGAATCCTTATGGCAAGATTGAATTACTAGATTGGAAGGGGCAGAAAAAAGCAACAATGGCCATAGATCCTTATTTTGTTTTACCTAATTCTAAAAGACAAAGAGATTTTAATATCAGTAACCAATTAGGGTTTGGGAAATACAGAGCCTATATTTATTTAAATAGGGGATATGGCGATATTATTGATACTAAATATCTTGATTTTTGGGTTGTCAGCAACAGGGATAGAGCTATTTTAATAGTTTTGGTTACTTTATTCTTAGGAATCTTGATATTCAGGAAAAGTGTTAATAAATTGATTTTTAAAAAAATTAAAAAGAACGTATAATTAAGTTGTACATATTAAAAATGAACAATAGGAAGAAAAACGCGTTCCTTATTTTTTTCATATTTGCAACTATGGCGGCAACTGCTTTTAGCGTTTTTGCCTATATCTCTTCTAGTACTAATTACAGGTTAGAAGCTGATTCTATTAATTTGGGAGGAACTAGAGGAACATCTAGCAGTTTTATTATTGAGGATACTTTGGGAGAAGTTGGAACTGGAAATTCATCAAGTACTAATTATTCTATTTTAGCTGGATATCAGCAAATGGCTAATATTTACATCTCCTTGTCTGTTACAACCAGTGCTGCCTTGTGGCCACCTCCGCATGGATATAACGGAGGAATTTCTACCACCTCAATTGACGCCACTGTTTATACCGATGATCCAGCAGGCTATGTTCTTTTTATTAAATCATCATCAAGTCCGGCTTTGGTTTGTTCTGCCAGTGGGAGCGAATGTGTTGCTGGAACAACTAGTTTTTCAGACTATACTCCAACAGTAAGCACGACCCCAGATTATGATTGGTCTATTCCAGCTAGTTCAACTGCTTTTGGATATAGTGTTCAGGGGACAAGTATTGTTACCAAATTTAAAGATAATGGAAGCGCTTGCGCTACTGGGACTAATGATACAGCAGATAAGTGTTGGTATGATTTTAATACTACCGATGAGCAAATTGCCAATTCCTCTAATCCAACCCATCCCAACGGAGGAACCACAACAGTCAAATTAAAATCCGAGATTTCAGCTTCTACTAGTCAGCCCCTGGGTTCTTATTCAGCAATATTAACAATAACAGCTGCTGCCAATTGATATGATAAAAAACATCAGAAATATATTAATAATTTTAATTACTCTTTGGGGAATAGTTTTTCTTGTTGGCAGTGCCTTAGCTACAACTAGTACTCAAACAGTTAATGTCAGTGTTACTGTAGAAGGAACATCTTCTCCGCCCAGTGGGGGAGGAACTCCGCCCACTCCTCCAATTCCGGCTTTGACTATTAGTGGAGTGGCTACAAGCAGTGATAGTACTCCGACTTCAACTTCGATTGTATTTCAAACAAATAGAAATGCCTTGTCTAGACTGTCTTATGGCACAACTACTGCTTATGGACAGAATATAACTGAAAGCGTTGCTACTTCCAACCATTCCATTTTGTTATCCAATCTAACCCCTAGCACAACATATCATTTTATGATCTATGTTGATGACTTAGCTGGGCAAACGATTTCTTCTGTTGATTATCAATTTACAACTCCGGGCCTAGCTGATACAGCTCCGCCTACTAATGTTTCTAATCTGCAAATCCAAAGCACATTGTCTAGTTTGATTTTGACCTGGGTTAATCCCAGTGATTCAGATTTTGCTGGAGTAAGAATTGTTAGATCTACTATTTTTTATCCAGCCAATATTAATGACGGAACAGTTGTCTATCAAGGCAGTGCTCAAAGATTTGAAGATAGTAGTGGCTTGCAACAAGGTGTAACTTATTACTATTCTGTTTTTGCTAGAGATAACAGCAACAACTATTCTTCAGGAGCTATTGTATCAGGGAAGTTGTTAGAGCCAGAGCCGCCTCCTCCACCGCCACCACCTCCGCCAAGTCCTCCGCCAGCAGAAGGAGATGGATCATCTGGAAATTTGGGAGGGTATATTAAAACCACAACTCCAACAACAACACCCACTTCTATTATTTCAGAAAAAGAAGATATCCCGCCAGAATGGAAGCAAGAATTAGACAAAATCAAAGTAGATAAATTTGATATTTCCCAAGATGGCAAAAATATTATTGATCCAGATAAAGGAGTGGGGAAGGTAAGCGCTACCGAGCCTTTGAAGATAGGAGTTGATTGTAATAAATTACCGGATTTTGTTAAAACAGTTATTGTTAATCTTGGTAAAGAAGATAAGAATTTTTCTTTTATTCTTTGTTCTAAAAAACAAGATTTGTCCCAAGGAATAACAGCCATGCCTCCGGATGATCCAGGAGAATATTCTTTGAGCGTTTTATTTCTAGACTTCCGCAATCAGGTTGTTAAAAAAATGAATGTGCAAGTCGAGGTTTTCAAAGATAAAGCTTCTTTGGTTAAAGACAAACAAACCTGGTATCAGAAATTAGTTGAATTCTTGGGGGTTGTTTGGGGATTTTGGTGGGGAAAGATTCTGCTTATCTTATTAGCAGCTTTAATCATTTGGTTTATTTTCTGGATTCGTAAGAAAGCTCGAGAGATAAAATACCAAAAAGGACAGTGGAACAGAATGAATATTGATGAGTAAATATTATTCACTTTTTAAGCTAAAAAAAATTGTTTATAATAATAAGTAATATTATAATTTATAATGGTTTCTAACCATTTTAAAAATATTTTTGGAAGCAAAAAGATTTCCGGACTTGCGACATTGCTGTTGGTCTGTTTTTTGGTGTTAATTTTCTTTTTTAATAATACTCAGGCTGCTTTTAATCCTCAGATAAATTATCAAGGAAAATTGACCAATACTTCTAGTGTGGCAGTAGCTGATGAGACATATAATATGCAGTTTGCTTTGTATACAGTAGCTAGCGGAGGTTCAGCTATTTGGTCTGAAACATGTTCTTCTACCGATCAAATCCAAGTTACTAATGGACTATTTTCTCATTTGCTTGGATCCTGCGGCAGCTTTACAGACACGAGTATTTTTAATCAGGACTTATGGTTAGGGGTGAATATAGGGGGAACAGGAACTCCTTCTTGGGATGGAGAAATGTCTCCTCGCAGAAAGATTGGAACAGTGCCCTCAGCTTTTGAAGCAGGAAGATTAGGTGGGAAAACTGAAGCCCAATTTGCTACATTAGCTGACAATGAAAACATTACTGGAGCTTGGACTGCTAGCAACACTTTTGCTATTTCTTCTAGCACTGCTAGTTCTGTTTTTACTGTTGTTCAAAACGGAGCCGGATATGCCGCTTTATTCACTGGAGGAAATGTTGGAATTGGAACTTCTACTCCTGCTACCACATTGCATGTGAATGGTACTATTCGAGGAGATAATGGTTTGACCATTACTTCAGGGACAATTACTTTTCCCAATGCTTCAATTGCTACATCGTCTTTAGTTTCGTCTCAGATTACTGTCACTGCTGGAACAAACTTAACAGGAGGAGGAACAACAGCTTTGGGTGGAAGTTTAACTTTGAATATCACCTCTACTCCTTTGTTCTCTACAGTTACTAGTCAAACATCAACAATCGGCAACTTAGTTGTTACTTCTACTGCTAGCTTCCCATCAGCTTCAATTGCTACTTCATCTTTGGTTTCTTCCCAGATCACTGTTACTCCAGGAAGTAATTTAACAGGGGGAGGGGGAGTACTATTAGGCGGAACAATTACCTTAGCTGTGACTTCAACTCCAACATTTTCAACAGCAACTATTCAAACCTCCACAATCGGAAATTTGGCTGTTACATCCACTGCATCATTTCCGTCAGCATCAATTGCTACTTCATCTTTAGCCTCATCTCAGATTACTGTTTCACCAGGAACAAACTTAGTTGGTGGAGGAGGAGTATTACTAGGAGGGACAATCACTTTGACTGTAACTTCAACACCTTTATTTTCTACAGTCACTAGCCAGACATCCACAATCGGCAATTTAGTTGTTACTTCTACTGCTAGCTTCCCATCAGCTTCCATTGCTACTTCATCATTGGCCAGTTCTAATTTAACTGTTACTGCTGGCACTAATTTAACAGGAGGAGGGACAACAGCTTTGGGTGGAAGTCTAACTTTGAATATCACATCTACTCCTTTGTTCTCTACAGTTACTAGCCAGACATCCACAATTGGAAACTTAGTTGTTACTTCTACTGCATCATTTCCATCAGCATCAATTGCTACTTCATCTTTAGCTTCATCTCAGATTACTGTTTCACCAGGAACAAACTTAGTTGGTGGAGG
>JAKLGF010000041.1 GCA_022710815.1 Patescibacteria group bacterium | reverse complement strand
TTTTCCCAAAAACATCCATTCTTCTCGGAATGTCTCTTTGAGAAATGGTCTTTTCCCTCAATGCATCATTAAGATCAGAAAAGACATAAGCCAATTTGTCGGCAATGGCTACAAGAATATATTCCAATGGATAACCATTTGTTGCTTCTGGATTTTCTTTTCCAAGTGAATGTCTAGTTATTCCTTGCAGTGTCTCAAAACAAAGATTTAGCCCTCTTCCTTTATGTTCAATCCTTTGAGCAACAATGGTGCTGAAAGTTGCATGCTTGAATGGCTTTCCGCTCAACTTCTCAATCACTCTTTCGCCTTCGTGACCAAATGGCACATGACCAATATCATGACCTCTGGCGATTGCCCTAACTAAAGAAACGTTTAGTCCAAGCATGGCAGCCAAAGAGACAGCAATACTCTCAACTTCCATTGTGTGCGAAAGCCGGTTGCGAACATAGGGATTCTTTGATGAGGTATAGACTTGAGTTTTATCTTGCAATCTGCGAAATGCTTTACTATTAGCAATTTTGGCTGCATCTTCATCAAAAGGATCTACTCCCAAGAATTGAGTAACTAATTCGTTGTCGCGAGAGCGATTAATTCTCCCTCTGCTTTTCTCAGACCGAAAGGCCGAGTGTCTTAAGCAACCAGACATCATGTCGGCTTCATCAGTTATCCTGTCGTGGATGGTCAGAAGTTCCAACATGGCTTCTGGATCTTGGTATCTCAACTTGAAGCCTCTGAAGAAAATCTGATAAGAAGTTTTGTAGGCTTGCATAAGAATAGACCGCCTAGAATTCTCATATTCCATTATCCCCTCCTTGTATTACAGCAAATAAATTGTTGGCAAATCAGACGATTTGTGACTGGATATATTAAAACATATATTATTGAGAAAGTAAATACAAACAAAAACACCCCTTAAAGGGGTGTCCTCTTTTGCGCGGTGAATGGGATTCGAACCCACGATCTTCTCCGTGACAGGGAGACGCTTTAACCGGACTAAGCTACCACCGCAATATTAAATTCCTGGGTGCCTGGGGGCAGAATTGAACCGCCGACCTTGGGCTTATGAGTCCCACGCTCTAACCAACTGAGCTACCCAGGCTCAAAACTAACATGTTGCGGAACCTGGAGTTGCACCAGGACTTCGGGCTTATGGGACCCGCGACCTACTGTTGGTCCATTCCGCGATATAGAACACAATAAAATTAGTATATAGATTAAATACTAAAAATCAAGAGGTTTGTCAATTTTAGGTAGGCAGATACCTTACCTTCTGGAGAACAATGGTAAAGTCATCCACAATCTTTTTGGGCAAGTCATACCCTACTTCCAGATTAGCATCAGTAATAATCTTGTCCTTGAGTTCGTAAGCTTTCCTAATTGTATCAATATATTGGGGGAAAACTTGCTGGGCAGCATCAAGCTGCTCTTCCAAGGAATCTCCGGAATAATTATCTTCTAAAACCTGTTCCATAATGTCCCAAGCTTCCAAAACAGCCAATTTGTATTCAGCTTCAATGCCAGTAGAAATTCTTTTTTGAATCTTTCCCCATTTCTTAAGTCTTTCAAAAGTATTAAGGGGATGATAGGTCCAAAGTTCCTTGAAATCAATCAAGAAATTATCATTGATATAGTTGCTGGTTTTGAGCAAATAAATACAGCCTCCTCCTAGAATAAGAGAAAAGAGTATGAACATGGCTTTAACTCCGGCTAAGTTTTCAGCTAAAGCCTGGTTCTCTATGGCCGCAATAAGATCCTGCGTGCCCTTGGTTACAAAAGAAACAAAATTTGGATCCATTATTTTATTTCCTCAAATATTTTTGCAATTTTAAATAATTTATCTTCTTGAAAAAAGTTCCCTATTATCTGTAATCCTACTGGTAAACCCTCTTTAGCGCAAGGAATAGATATGGCACAGACTCCAGCAATATTGGCTGGCGTGGTAAATAAATCTGACAAATACATGGTTACTGGATCATCTTTTCTCTCCCCTAGTTTGAATGGCAGTGTGGGACAGGTTGGGGTAATAATGAAATCAACATACTTGAATGCCTGTCTGAATTCATTTTGAATCAATGTTCTAACTTTCTGAGCGCGCAAGTAATAGGCATCATAATATCCAGCTGATAAGGCATAAGTTCCCAACATTATTCTTCTTCTCACTTCTGGTCCAAATCCTTGTTGCCTTGCGTATCTATAAATCTCTTCTAATGATTCTCTAAAATCTCCTGAATGCAATTCTTTATTCCCGTACCTTATATTATCATATCTTGCCAGATTTGCCGATGCCTCTGCTGGCAAAAGTATCTGATAACAAGCCAAGGCATATTTATTGTAAGGCAAACTGATTTCTACCACATCAACTCCGCTCTCTTTCAATTTATCAATTGTGGCTTTGATTGTTTTCTCTACTTCAGGATCAATTCCACTAACAAAATATTCCTTGGGAATTCCAATCTTAATCTTTTTAATATCCACTTCTCCTTTATTGTCTTCCCCAATACAAGTACTATCTTTTGGATCTTTCCCCATTATGGCCTGATAAACAATTCTGGCATCATCAACATTTTTAGTAATTGGTCCAATCTGGTCCAAAGATGAAGCCAGAGATATCAAACCATAGCGAGACACTGCTCCGTAGGTTGGTTTTAATCCTACTAATCCGCAAAAAGAAGCTGGCTGTCTAATTGATCCCCCAGTATCTGATCCCAAAGAAAATTGGCAAAATCCAGCTGCCACAGCTGCTGCTGGGCCAGATGATGATCCTCCTGGAACACGCTCTAAATCCTTAGGATTCTTAGTAGGACCAAAAGCTGAATATTCTCCTGAAGAGCCCATGGCAAATTCATCTAGATTAAGTTTCCCTAGAATTATTGCCCCTTGTTCTTTTAATTTCTGGATTACTGTTGCATCATAGCTGGCGATATAGTCTTTCAAAATATTTGATCCAGCTGAGCAATTGATTCCATCAATTAAAATATTATCCTTAATAGCGCAAGGAATTCCAGCCAAAGCTGGCAATTCTTTTCCTGCAGCAATCATTTCATCTACTTTCTTGGCTTGTTCTCGAGCTAAATCATAGGATTTGTAAACAAAGGAATTAATAGCTGGATCTTCTTTTTCAATCTTGGCAATCAAAAAATCCACTAATTGGATAGCAGTGAATTTTCCCTGCTTTAGCTGATCCTGAATATCTTTAATTGTCAGATTAGTTATCATTGTTTTCAAAAATGGATTTCACTTTATTAAATCCTGCTTGGCTTTCTGGGAATTGAGAAATTATTGCTTCTTGCTTATTACTCTCAATAGCAATGTCTTCTCTTAATATATTCTCCTGATCTATGGCATGAAAAGATGGATTAACATTAGAAACATCAACCTGCTGTAATTGCTGGATATAGTCTAGAATTTTTCCCAAATCATTAGACAATTGCTTTTCTTCATCAGCATTCAAGGCAATGCGGGCTAATTTAGCAATATGTTTTATCTGTTCTTGAGATATCATATTATTTGGGCGGTTCCAAAGTGTCTGTATCTAGTAACACTTCTTTTAATTTATCTAAATTCTCTAAAACAATTCCGGCTCCTCTGGCCACAGCAGTTAAAGGATCATCAATAATCTTAACTGGCATTTTGGTTTCTCGGGCCACCAAAGAATCCAAACCTCTGAGCAATGCCCCTCCTCCAGAAAGATGAATTCCTTTGTTCATAATATCAGCTACTAATTCAGGTGGGGTTTGTTCAATTACTTCTTTAATAGCATCAACAATCTGGCGGACTGATTTTTCCATTGCCTTGCGGACATCTTCTTCAGTTAAAACTATTTCTTCGGGCAAGCCAGAAACTAAATTACGTCCCCTAATAGGCATATCTCTTTTTTCAATCTTAGTATTAAGAGGCATGGCTGAACCAATTCCAATCTTAGCTCTTTCAGCTGTTCTCTTCCCAATCAAAAGTTTGTATTCATTCTGGCAATAGTTAATAATATCACTATCAAATTTATTCCCAGCATTTTTCAAACTCTTGGAAATGACAATTCCACCTAAAGAAATTACAACTACTTCGCAAGTTCCTCCTCCAATATCTACTACAAAATTTCCTCCTGCATCTTGAACTGTTAATCTAGCGCCAATAGCAGCTGCCATTGGCTCTTCGATTAAATATACCTCTGAGGCTCCAGCATTCTTAGCAGCATCAATAACAGCTTTCTTTTCTACTTCAGTAATTCCGCAAGGAACTCCTACTACTATTCTAATTCTAGGACCTAAAATGAATTTTCCTTCATAGACTTTCTCAATGAAGTATTTGAGCATTTGCTCAGTAGCTTCAAAGTCTGAAATGACTCCATCTACCAAAGGATAATCAGCTACAATGTGGCTGGGAGTTCTTCCTACCATTCTTTCTGCTTCCCTTCCCACTGCTAAAATCTTTCCTGTTTTCTGATTAACAGCAACAACAGAAGGTTCGGAGAAAATAATGCCCTTGCCTTTTAAGTACACCAAAGAATTGGCTGTTCCTAAATCAATAGCCAAATCTCGGGAAAAATTAGAAAAAATTTTAGGCCACCCAAATTTCATTTTATTTCCTGCAATATTTATTACAAAAATCTTCGATCTTGATTAACTCTCCCTGGCTTTGGTCTCTTTGCTTTACTTCCACACTCTGGCTCTCCAAAGACCTAGAGCTGACAACAACTCTTAGGGGTATACCAATTAAATCAGAATCAGCAAATTTCTTTCCAGCTGTCTCTTCGCGGTTATCATATAATACAGAAAAATTACTATTTTGGGAAATTTCTTGGTAAAGCTGGTCAGCTTTTTCTGAAATATCCTCTCCTTTTCCCTGCAAACTAATCAAATGAATATCAAAAGGGGCAATTTCCTTGGGCCAGATGATTCCATTCTGGTCATTATACACTTCAGTAATAGCTCCCATAATTCTCCCCAGGCCCATTCCATAACAGCCCATTATAACCGGCTGTTT
>JAKLGF010000040.1 GCA_022710815.1 Patescibacteria group bacterium | reverse complement strand
AACAATTAATCACTCTTTCCGAAAAGTATGGAAGATATGTAGCCTTAGATGGAGCCACAATGAAAGCCAATGTGGAAATCTGCCAGAATTTGGGCTACATGAAGATTAATAAAGGAACATTGATTTCATCTAAGAAAATCCCTGATTATCCTGATGATAAAATAACTCTAATCTGCACTGGGGCTCAAGGAGAATCTCAAGCTGTTTTAATGAGAATTGCTTCAGGAGAATATCCTTACTTGCAGGTTAAAAAAGGAGATTCTGTTATCTTTTCCTCATCAATTGTCCCTGGCAATGAAAGAACAGTCCAGAATTTAAAAGATGAATTCTTTAGATTACAAGCTGATGTTTTCCATTACAAAATGATGGACATTCATGCTTCTGGACATGGACGCAGAGATGAGCTCAAGGAAATGATTGATATCATGAAGCCTAAGTTCTTCTTCCCTGTTCATGGTCAATATTCCATGCTTGTGAATAATGCTAAATTAGCTCAGGAAATGGGCTATGCTGAAAAGGATATTATTCTAGCTGAAAATGGAATGATTATTGATCTGTATCCAGACAAATTCATTATTGAAAAGAAAAAAGTTCCTTCTGATTACATCATGGTTGATGGTTTGGGTGTGGGAGATGTGGGAGAAGTTGTTTTGCGCGACCGCCAGATTCTTTCCCAAGATGGAATCTTTGTCATTATTACCACAGTTGATCACATGACAGGAAAGGTTCGCTCTTCCCCAGACATTATCTCTCGTGGCTTTGTTTACTTGAGAGAATCCAAGGATTTATTAACCGAGACTCGTAAAAAGGTTATTCAGATTATTCACAAGTCTACTGGCCATCAAGGAGCTGTTAATTGGAACTACATTAAGAACAATATCCGCAATGAATTGGGCGAATTCTTGTTTAGAAAAACCCAAAGAAGGCCCATGGTATTGCCTGTGATTATTGAAGTCTAATCAATTAAAAAACACCCCCTAAGGGGTGTTTTTTGTTATCCTTGAATTTCTTTTTTGAGTTCAATAATCTTTTGATCTAATAACTCCTTGTTTTTAGCTTCTAGCCCTAATCTTAATACTGGCTCAGTATTAGAGGCTCTAACCAAGAACCACCAATCTGGATAATCAACTCTTAACCCATCCATGGTATTTTGCTTGCCATCTTTGTATTTAGCTTCAATCTTTTTGATTATCTCCTTAGTATCATTAACCTTGAAATTCATTTCTGGAGATTGGAAATACTTTTGAAAAGGAGCCACAGCTTCAGACAAAGCAATCTTGTTTTCTTTGAGGTATTTTAAAATAGTGAAGACGGCAAAAAATGGGGCTTCTCCGCAGAATAGTTCCTGCCAATAATAATGGCCGGAAACTTCTCCAGCAAAGTAAACATTGTTCTCTTTCATGGCAATCTTGATAAAGGTATGCCCGACTCTGCTCATAATCGCCTTCCCTCCTAATTTCTGAGCTGTTTCCTTGATGAAATTAGTGGAACGTAAATCATAGAGAACTGTTTTGTTCTTGTCTTGAGATTGAAGGATATTAGTCATTAGGGCTGTGATAATATCAGCTCTAACCCAGTTTCCTTTTTCATCAACAAACATTACCCTATCCCCGTCTCCATCAAAGGCCAAGCCCAAATCAAGCTTCTTTTTAATAACTTCTTTTTTAATCAATTCCAAATTCTCTTCTTTCAAAGGATCAGGCTCATGATTGGGAAACTTCCCATCCATTTTCTTGAGCAAATGAATTGTTTTAATCTTGGCTTTAGAGAAAATGGGATCAATCATGATTCCAGAAACTGCATTGGCAGTATCTATTCCAATCTTGAATCCAGAAATATCTTTAGCTTTAAAGTGTTTGAAGTGGAATTTTACGTAATCATTAATGACTTTCTTCTTAAAAACCTTTCCTTTTTTCTTAGCAGTAAGATCTTTGGTATCATCTATGGCCCAATCTCTGACTTGATTCAAGCCATTAACCTGGCCCACTGGAGAAGCTCCAGCTTCAACAAACTTGAGGCCATTGTAATGGCCGGGATTATGAGAAGCTGTAACCATTATTCCTCCACTGTATTTGTAATATCCAGCTGCAAAATACATTAAAGGAGTAGTGCATAATCCTAGGTCAATAACATCAGCCCCAGAAGACAGAATTCCTTTAATTAAGGCCTTGGAAAGGCTGGGAGATGATAATCTAGCATCTCTGCCCACAACTATTCTAACTTTACCTTTTTTTGCCTGTTTTTGAGCCAAAAATGCCCCAAAAGCCTGGCCTATGCGCAGAGCTGATTCTTCATCCAGCTGGTCAGGATAGGTGCCTCGGACATCATAAGATTTGAATATAGAAGGGTTGACTTTCATATTGAATTATTATATCATAATCCTATAATAAATAAAGGCTTATGAAAGCATACGAACTTAGTGTGGTTGCAAAAACCGGCTCTGATGAGGAGATTAAAAACACTACCAAAACCATTGAAGAGACCCTGCAAAAGCTGGAAGCTAGCATTTCCCAAATAACAGAGCCCAGCAAAGTAAGGCTTGGATATACAATTAAAAAGGAAAAGGAAGGCATTTTGACCAGTTTCTATTTCCAGGCAGAACCCAAGGTTCTAGAAGCCCTTAAAAAGGAAATGGATGCTATCAATGTGCTCAGATATTTCATTGTTGAGAAAAGAAAAGTCAAAAAGCAGATTCAATACAGAACTAGAGCCCCTCAAATAACTCAAACCGAGGAAGCCGCTCCAGTTTCAGAAGAATTGGATCAAGCCCCTGCCCCAGCTCAGGAAACTCCAGTCAAAGAAACAAAGGAAAAACCTGAAAAGCGCAGAAAGGCAGAGCTAGAAGACATTAACAAAGAGCTTGAGGAAATGTTAAAATAATAAAAAACTATGAATCTTAATAAAGTTTTCCTCATTGGTAATTTAACATCAGATCCTGATTCTCGCACTACCCCATCAGGGCAAAGTGTCTGCAGTTTCGGGATGGCCACTAACCGCATCTGGAAAGATAAGGCTGGCCAAAAGCAACAGCAAGCAGAATTTCATTCAGTTGTTGCTTGGGGAGGACTAGCTAACACTATTTCAACATATGTTAAAAAAGGAAGTATGATCTATGTTGAAGGAAGATTAGCCACAAGGTCATGGGAAGATAAAACAGGAGTTAAGAAATATAAGACTGAAATTATCGCTGAGAACATCCAGTTAGGCCCCAGATTTTCTGGAGAAACTAAAGGTCAGAGCCAATTTGCCTCAAACAAAGATGATAGCCAAGAAATACCGGTTATCCAGGAGGGCGAAGAGGAAATAGATGTCAGCGACATACCATTATAAAAAAACAATACCATGGAGTGTTATTTCTGTAGAAGAAACATCAAATTCATTGATCACAAGAGCATTGCAGTCTTAAGAAGCTTTCAATCAGCTTCAGGCAAGATCAAAGACCGCACTAAAACCGGACTTTGCGCTTTCCACCAGAGGAACTTGAGCACTGCAATAAAAAGAGCCCGCTCAATGGGGCTCCTTTCTCCAACTGCTAAGAATTTCTAAGCATCAAGAGAATATTTAGCTAATACTTGCTTGTAAACAGAATCCATTAAATCTGGGTTCTGTTTTAAGTTATCGCGGGCAGCTTCCATTCCTGTTCCTAATTTCTGTTCTCCAAAAGTAAAGGTATTACCGGTTTTAACAATAATCCCCTCTTTGAGCCCAGTCTCTAACATATCTCCAGAACGAGAAAATCCTTCATTGAAATATACTCCCACTTCACTTTCCTTGAAAGGAGGAGCAACTTTGTTTTTAACAATTTTAATCTTAATTCTAGAACCAATAATATTTTCTCCGTGCTTAATCTGGGCAATTCTTTTAAGATTGATTCTGATTGAGGAATAGAATTTCAAAGCCAATCCTCCAGGAGTAGTTTCTGGATTGCCAAACATAACTCCAATTTTCATTCTGGTTTGGTTCAAAAAGATAACAATGGTTTTAGTCTTAGCAACAATAGCTGACAATTTCCTTAAAGCATGGCTCATTAATCTAGCCTGCAAGCCAACTGGCATTTCTCCCATTTCTCCAGCAATCTCGTTCTTGGGAGTTAAGGCAGCCACAGAATCAACAACAATCATGTCTACTTTTCCTGAATTAACTAATGTTTCTACAATCTGCAAAGCTTCTTCTCCTGAGTCTGGCTGAGAAATTAAAAGATTATCAGTATCTACTCCTAATTTCTTAGCATATTCTGGATCCATAGCATGTTCAGCATCAATGTAGGCAGCAATGCCTCCTTTTTTTTGAGCCTGAGCTACACAATGCAAAGCTAAAGTAGTTTTACCTGAAGATTCATCTCCAAATATTTCAATTATTCTTCCTCTGGGCAAGCCCCCTACTCCTAAAGCCAAATCAACTGATAAACAGCCAGTGCTGACAGCATCAACATTAACTGCTCTCACTTCTTGGAGTTTCATTATGGACCCATCTCCAAATTTCTTTTTAATTTCATCGATTGCCTCCTGAAGCTGGAAATCCATCTTTTTAGGAGAATCTTGGTTTTTGTCTTTTTTCTTAAAAGCCATATTATTTGTTTTTTTATGTATCAAAATATTCAGCTGAATAGTCAGTCATATCATCTTTGTCTTTTGGTCCATCGTCGTCATCATCGTCTTCTTTTTCTTCTTCTGAAGAATCATCAACTAATTCAGCTTTGGGACGAGCAGAAGCTAAAGCCACTGGCTTAGTTTTGTTAACGCTTTCATATTCCTTTATCCCGCTCACTCTCTCCCCTTCATCAAGGGAAGTTACTAAAACATCTCTGGGCTTGGCTCCATCAGCTGGACCAACAATACTATTTTGTTCCAAGAGATCAATTAATCTAGCAGCTCTAGCATAACCTACTCTTAATCTTCTTTGCAACAAAGAAGTGGAAGCTTTGCCTGCTTCAACAACTGTTTTCATGGCTTCATTGTAAAGTGGATCACTGTCTCCATTATCATCAGCTCCAGCAGTAAAGCCATTGGAATTATCTCCTCCAGCTGGTCTGGCTAGTGTTTCTTGAACACTG
>JAKLGF010000004.1 GCA_022710815.1 Patescibacteria group bacterium | reverse complement strand
ACCTTCTTTTCGCTGATAAGTTTCTGGATTCTCTTCATCAAATCCTTGACCTGTTTTGATTGTGACAGGTTCTTAGCTTTTCTTGCTTTGGTTTTTCTGAGCTCCTTGCGAGCTGCTCTTTTTATTGCCATATTGCTTTATTAATGGTTTAATTTAACATACTTTTAAATTCTTTTCAAGGGCTGTATAATCAGGGTATGATTTCGTATTTAAAGGGCAAAATAGTGGCTAAAGACAATGAGGCTGTCCATATTAATACTGGCAGCATTGGCTTTAAGGTTTTTGTAGCTCCTAAAAACCTAGAAAAATTAAAGGAAGGCCAAGATGCCGAGCTCTTTTGCGCTTTTGTGGTTAAACGAGATGGCTTTGAATTGTATGGCTTTTTGTCTAAAGAAGAGCTAGGCTTATTTGAGGTTTTAAACCATATTAATGGCATTGGCCCTAAAATTGCCTTAAAGATTTCAGCTTTGGGAACCTTGGATGATTTCCGCAATGCAGTAGATAAAGGGGATTGGAGGCTATTTGATTCTTTGAAAGGTGTAGGAACTAAAAGAATTCAGAAAATCATTTTAGAAATTAGCGGAAAGATTAAGGAGTTTTCTATTGGAGACAAGTCCAAGAAATTAACATCATCAGATCAAAAGATATTAGCTACTTTAACTACTTTGGGATTTTCTAGAAGTGAAGCTGTAGACGCCATTTTAGAAATTCCTTTAGAAGTTGATAGTGTTCAAGATAGAGTTAAATATGCTCTCAAAGTATTAGGGAAGAAATAATGGAAATTAGTAAATATTTACCAAAATTTGTAGTTAATAGTTACCATTTTGTTCTAGCATGGCTAGGTTCTTTTTTTTATGGCAATCCATCTAAGAAATTGAAAGTGATTGGCATAACAGGAACTAATGGCAAAAGCACAGTAGTGGAAATGGCTTATGCTGTTTTAAGACAAGCTGGATACAAAGTTGCTGCTTTGTCATCAATTCGTTTTGTAATTAATGATCAAACTCAGCAGAACAAAACCAGGCTAACAATGCCAGGAAGATTCTTTGTCCAGAAGTTTTTAAAACAAGCCCTTGATGCTGGTTGCCAATATGTAGTGCTGGAAGTTACTTCACAGGGAATAGAGCAGTCTCGCCATTTGTTCATTGATTTTGAATCTGTTGTTTTTACTAATTTAAGCCCAGAACATATTGAAGCCCATAATGGCTTCGAGAATTACAAAAAAGCCAAAGGGAAATTGTTTTCTGCTTGCAAAAATATCCATATTTTAAATATTGATGACAGGTGGTCAGAATACTATTTACAATTTCCTGCCAAAGAGAAAATTGGTTTTGCTATTAACAAGAATGAATTTGATGGAAAGCTTTTGAAAGCCAATAATGTTGTTTTGGATAATAATGGCAAGCCTAGTTTCAATCTTAATGGAACAGATATTAAATTGGGCCTGGCCGGCCAATTTAATGTTTACAATGCCTTAGCTTGTATTGCTATTGCTCAAACTCAAGGAATTGATTTAACTGTTTGCAAAACTGCTTTGGAGAAAATTAAAAGCATTCCAGGAAGAATGGAATATGTAATAGAGGAACCTTTCAAGGTTGTTGTTGATTATGCTTTTACTCCACCGGCTTTGGAAAGTGTTTATCAAACATTAAAGCCCCAGGCTAAGAAATTAATTTGTGTTTTAGGAGCTTGCGGGGGAGGGAGGGATCAATGGAAAAGGCCAGTTTTGGGAAAAATAGCTGGCAAGCATTGTGATTTAATTATTGTTACCAATGAAGATCCCTATGATGAAGATCCTATGACTATTATTAATGATGTAGCTGAGGGAGCAGAAAAAACATCAGACGTTATCTTAAAGAAGATATTAGATAGAAGGGAGGCAATTAGAGAAGCTTTGAAGAATGCTCAGCCAGGAGATGCTGTGGCCATAACAGGCAAAGGCTGTGAGCCTTCTATTTGTATAGCTAATGGTAAAAAGATTCCCTGGGATGATAGGGAAGTAGTGAAAGAGGAGATTAAATAGTCTTTGTTAAATAGGTTGCCTTTTCTTTGTACCCCAATTTCTTGTAATAATCTCTTACGCCAATGCCTGAAATAACGGCAATGTTTTTGAGTTTGAATTCTTTTTTAACAATCTTTTCTGCCTCTTTGATTAGCTTTTTGCCCAATCCTTTATGTTGAGTAGCTTTGGCTTTTTGGCCCACAGGAACTTGGGATCCATAGGTATGGACCTCACGGATAATGGCAGAGTCTTGCAAAACAGGCAGGAAATGTTTTTTGTGCTCAATAACTTGAGAAGGGATTCTCAAACGCAAAAGACTATGTAAATGCTTTCTTTCTTTGTCCTCAAAGGTTAAAAATATTTCTTTGCCATTAGAAGCATTGTAATCTTCTCTGAACAAATACAATTTTTCTTTAGCATCAAACCTTTCCTTTATTTCCCGGCATCTAATACAATTACATTTCAAACCATCTTTGTGCATTTGTTCCAAAATCAATTGGCGCAAATTAGAAACCTTAGCTCCTGGGTTTTGAATGTAAGTAGAAGGAATATCTCTGATAACTCTTTCTACTCTGACATAATAGGGAAGGGAGGTTTTGATTTTAATCAAAAGATCCCTCATTTGTTTGATGGAATAGGTTTTGAATTTCTTTTCCTTGTAGAGTTGGTAAAGCGGAGCTTCTTTAACTACAGCTAAAGGATAAATCTTTAAATAGTCAGGGCAATAATCTGGATTAGAGAATAATTGGTCAAACATCTCTAAATCTTTTTTAAGAGATGAGCCATAAAGATTAGGCATTATTTGATAAGATACTTTTATCCCAGCATCTTTTAATAATTGGGTAGCTTTAATTGTCTGTTCTGTTTTGTGTTCTCTTAAATTCAAGTTCAAAACAGAATCAAAAATTGATTGAACTCCTAATTCTACTTTAGTTACTCCCAATTCTCTTAAATGAATTATTTCTTTCTGAGTGATATAGTCGGGTCTGGTTTCAATTGAGATTCCAATGATTCTGTATTTAGCCAATTCATTTTTCTTTTGTTCTTTGGCTAAATTAGGATTTGAACCAGGAGTTTGTTTTTTATCTAATTTGAAATCATTGCAAGCTTTAAAGCATTGGCCTACAAACCAGTCTCGGTATTTTTTAGGATAATAGCTCCAGGTTCCTCCAATAACTCTAAGATCAATTTTGGAAGCATTATGGCCTTCTCTTTCTAAAACTTCCAAGCGTTGCCAGGTTTGTTTGTAAGGATCAAAGCTTAAATCCTGGGCTCTTTGGGCTGCTGGCTCTCCAGCTAAATAGCTTTTAGGCATATTAACTTGGGTTGGGCAATACAAGCATTTGCCTGGGCAAGCATAGGGTTTGGTTAAGACTGAAACATTAACAATTCCTGAAAGGGAGCGGACAGGTCTTTTTTTAAGCAAAAGCTCTAATTTGAGGCTTTTTTTGACACTTGATTTATGGTAATGTTTAAGCAATTCAACATTAGTCAAAGTATGGATTTTAAGGGTTTTGGCCATTTTGCGTTTGAAACGCGATAAAGCAGAAAAATCCTTGGGATTTTCCTTGACTAATAATTCAATAATTTTATCGTAATCTATTTTCATGAAACCAGAAATTGCTAAAAAAATAATGGCTCAAACGCAAGAGGACTATAATCTGCTGGCTGATGACTATACAAGAACCCGAGCCTTTATTACGCCTGATATTAAACAATTGGGGGAATATGTAAAGCCAGGGGACAGGGTATTAGATTCAGGCTGTGCCAATGGTAGATTATTTGAATTAATCAAAGAAAAGAAAGCTCAATACTTAGGAATTGATAATTCCCAGAGCCTGCTTGATAATGCTAGAAAAAATTATCCCCAAGCTCAGTTTCAATTAGCTGATGCCTTAGCTTTGCCTTTTGAGGACAATAGTTTTGATAAGGTTTTTTCCATGTCTGTGTTGCACCATATTCCTAGCAAGGAATTCAGGCTTCTATATATGCAGGAGGCTTTAAGGGTTTTAAAGCCTCAGGGATTATTGGTTTTAAGGGTTTGGAATATGTATGTGAACAAGAAAGCCTGGGACTATATCTGGAAGAGCGCAATGAAAAGAATATTTGGAATGTCAGAAATAGACATTGATGATATATATTTCCCCTGGAAAGACCAAGAGGGCAAAATAATTGCTAATAGATATTTACACTGCTTTACTGATGGGGAACTAGAACAATTAGCCCTCCAGGCAGGATTTAAAGTGATTAAGGTTTACAGGGATCAGAAAGAAGTGAAAAAGAAATCTGATCAAGCCATTGCCAACATTTATCTTATAGCCCAAAAACCATAATTGGGATATAATAGAAGTATAAAATTTCCATGAAGGCTTTTGTTAAAGTTTTTTTCTTTTTGGTATTAATTCTTGTCCCTTTCTGTTTTGCTAATGGGGCAGTGAATTTCTTGGGATATTCTGTAGGAAAAGACGGAACAACTTTTAATTTGAAAGCCGATGCTGTTAATCAGGATTTTAGTATCTGGCTTTATTCTAAAAACAATCCCACCTCATATATCATCCTAGAGAATCTCAAATCTCAGAAAGGAAGCTTTGTTATCAAAGCTCCTGCTTTTTTAATGAACAACAAATATGCTGTTCAGATTTCTAATGAATTGATAAAACCAACTGCCAATGTTCCTGTTCCTCCCAAAGCCCCAACTGTTATTATTGAAAATGGTTTAGCTAATGTTCCTGTTGGGAAAGCAACATTGAGCGCATCAGCCTGGTCTTCAGAAGGCAAGCCAGTAGCTATTAAATATTATTTCAAGTGGTGGGTAGAAGGTAAAACTAATCCAATTACTACTCCTGAGAAAACATTTACTACTAACAAAGTTTTCTACGAACAAATACAATATAGTTTCAACAAAGATGTTTATTGCTTTATTCCTTATGCCTACAAGATAGATAATAATGGCCAGGCCATTAGTTCTGTTGGGGCAGGGGAGAAATTTTGTTTCCCCAATATCCCTTATGTCAAAACTCTTTACCCAGTAGCTGTTAAAGAAACCAGCGCCTATTTCAAGGGGGAAATAACAGATTTTAGAAATCTTAATTCTGTTTGTGCCTTTTTCAGAAGATACTATGTAAAAACTCCCAATTCCTACAAAGAAGACGGAGGGCAATTGAGCAAACCCATTAATGGGAACAAGCAGGAATTTGGCTGGTTCTATTCTGACTTTGATACTAAAAAAGAAGACTATTGTTACAAGGCTTGTGCTAAAGCAACTAAAACCAGTTTAGCTAGTAATTGTGGCAAAGAAGTATGTTTAATCAGGGACCGTGTTGGTCAAGAAGAAAAGGATTTCCAAGTTTTCAAACAAGTAGAGCCATTAACCAATCTTGATGATTGCCAAAAAGCCAAAATTACTCTAGATATTTATTGTGGTGGTCAGACAACAACCTCAACCAGGCCTGATTTGGATATTGTTCTGCTCATTGATCAATCAGGAACAATGAAGGATTTGGCTCTAGACAGAACCAAACAAGCAGCTAAAGATTTTGTTAACAAACTAGATTCTCAACATGACCGAGTGGCTTTGATAACTTTTTCTGATTGGGCTAGTTATGCTAATGCTTCTTTGTTAACTAATGATTTTGCTCAAGTCGCCAAAGCTATAGGGGATATTAAGATAACAGGAAATTCTACTAACTTAGGCGATGCTTACAAAAAGGCTAATGATTTGTTCAGTCAAAAAGCCAGACCCAATGCTCAAAGAATTATCATTACTATTACTGATGGAATAGTTAATGCTGGCCAAAATGGGGAAGCCCCTGATTCCTTGTCTTATCCTGTAACTGATAATATTTACACTAATTATGCTGTTAATCAGGCTACGATATTTAAGAACAATAAAGGAATAAATTACATTATCCGCTATTCTGCTTCTAATATTGATTTGCAGCATCAGGCAGCAGCTAGTTTTTCAAAAACATTGCTTAAAAACATGTCCAGCCCGGGGAAATATTACGAAGCTCCCACGCCTGATTCAATAGTTCAGCTATATGCCAAGATCCTTTTCTCAATAATCCAAGTCCAAGAAAAAGATATTTTTTGCAAAGATGTTAAGGTCTATGAAGTTTTGACTGCCAATTCCAGATTTTCTCCCACCCCAACTCCAGCTATTCCTCCTTTTGCTCAAATGATTAATAATTCTCCAGCAACAGGCCAAACAACTTTGGTCTGGAATCTAGGAGATTTCAGAGGCCACAGAAGAATAGAATTTGTTGTTTATTACAAAACTTCCAATGACCAATTAGCAGAAGTTTATCCTGATTCTAGAGTGGAATACAAAGATGAGAGCGGAGGAACTGTTAAAAAAGAATTCCCAGAAACTCAGGTTAGAGATCTTACTCCTTGCCCCTATTGTGGAGATGGCGTAGTCCAGATTGGCAGGGGAGAAGAATGCGAGAAGACAGAATCTTGGGATAGATTCTTCTGGAGAACAGGGAAAGACAAATTTGAATGGCTTCTCTCTACTCAATTGTGTGATGATAATTGTAAAATGAAAGCAATAAAGATAGGGGTGACCAGACGTAATTTTGATCATATTCAAGACATTCTTGATAGACTTCAGGTAAAATATGATGATAACATTGAGGTTAATAATTATGCCAATGTTTCTCAATACGATGTCATTTTCATGAATTGCGCCTATGGGAATATGGATCAGGGTACAGCTGATGTTATGAAGCAGTTCTTAAATGACAAAAAAGTCATTTATTTAACAGATTTAAATTATGGCTATTTAGATCGATTTTTCTCTAATCAATTCAGTCCTTCTAGAAGTTTCCCCCAAGGCAATCATGATGCTGATGTTGTTGATGCAGAACTAGCCATGGTCTTAGGAAAAGACAAAATTGTTGTTTATGAAGACATGGGAGGAGCTAAGGCTGGAAATGTAATAGATCAATCAGTAGCTAGAATCTTCTTGTCTGAACCATCTGGCCCAATTAGTTTCTTTACTAAATATGGCAATGGATATATTTTCTTCTCAGCCTATCATAATGCTGCTCAAGGTAGTGATCAGGACGCAGCCCTAAAGTACTTTATCCTCCAAGCCATCTTGTTAAGAGTACAATAATTAAAAACGCCCCTAAGGGGGCGTTTTTTAAATTACTTATCTCTTTTTCCTTGAATAAATTCTTCAATCATTTCTCTGGCTTTGTCATCAGTGAATTGCTGAGGCGGATGTTTCATGAAGTAAGAGGAAGCAGAAAGGATTGGTCCTCCGATTTTTCTGTCTAAAGCTAATTTCAGAATTCTGACAGCATCAATAACGCAACCAGCAGAATTAGGAGAATCTTCTACAGATAAGCGCATTTCTAAATTAATGGGCACATCTCCGAATTTTCTTCCTTCAATCCTAATAAAGCAAACTTTGTTATCTTTGAGAAAGGGAACATAGTCTGATGGTCCGACATGGAGATTATCATAATCAAGCCTTTGGGCTAATTCAGATTCAACTGCTTCGGTTTTGGAAATCTTCTTAGTCTTTAATCTGGATTTTTCTCCATACATGTTCAAGAAGTCTGTATTACCTCCCACATTAAGCTGATAAGATCTTTCAATCTTAACTCCTCTCTGAGCAAACAAGTGGGCTAATACTCTATGAGTAATAGTAGCTCCAACTTGGGACTTAATATCATCTCCAATACAAGGGATTCCAGCTTTTTGGAACTTAGCTCCCCATTTGTCATCAGAGACAATAAAGACAGGCATACAGTTAACAAAAGCGCATCCAGCATCTAAGGCAGCTTGGGCATAATATTCAGTAGCTTTCTGGCTTCCCACTGGCATATAGCTGATTAGAATATCTGCTTTAACTTTCTTTAATTCTTTAGCCACATCAACTGGTTTAGCCTTAGCCACAACAAAGGTTTGGCTGGCTGGGAAGTTTTTCATGTGGTCAGCTACTCCGTCTAAGACTGGAGCCATTTGGACTTTGACATTGGTTTTGGGAATATCTTTCTGAAAAACCTTAGTACAATTAGGTGGGGCAAAAATGGCCTGAGCAACATCTTTGCCAACTTTTCTTTCATCAATATCAAAGGCAGCTACAATCTTGATATCAGATATTTTGTATCCTCCTAAGACATTATGCATTAATCCTGGGACTAATTCGTCATTATCTTTGACGTTTTTGTAATAATAGATGCCCTGGATTAAGCTTGAGGCGCAGTTTCCGAGCCCTGCGATAGCTACTTTAATTTCTTTCATAATGTGTTAAATTTAGATTATTAGATTAGATATATTTTACAGCTGTAAAATAGTTTGTCAAATAGGCCATGGTAAACGAAGACTTAGCTAAGATTTTCTTTGAAATAGGGCATTTTCTGGATTTAAAAGGCGAAGAGCACAAGCCCAGGGTTTACCAGGCTGCGGCTTGTTTTTTGGACACTTACCAAATAGACTTAATTGAGATCTATAGAAGCAAGGGAACTAAGTCTTTAATGCAATTGCCCGGAATTGGGGATAGTATAGCCCAAAAAATTGAAGAATACTTTTTAACTGGAAGAATCCAGTATTACGAAGAATTAAAACAAGAGTTTGAGAATAAAAAACAATAATATGGCAAAATCAAAAAAAGGAATTAATACTGAAATTTTGAGAAGAATACTATCTAGAAGCACTAAGATAGTAGCAACTGTTGGACCAGCAACTTCTCGAGCCGAGGATATCAAGAAATTCGTAGAAATGGGAGTTTGTATTTTTAGAGTTAATTTCTCCCATGGATCCTATGAGACTAATGGCAGGATTATTAAAAACATCCGCAGAGTAGAAAAGGCAACTGGAATTCCTTTGACTGTTTTACAAGATTTGCAAGGTCCTAAAATCAGACTAGGAAAATTCAAAAAGAATCCCACAGTTTTGAAATTAGGAGAAGAATTCATTTTAACTACTAAGGAAGTTTTGGGAGATTCTAAAATGGCCTCGGTTACTAATGAGGAAATCATTAATGATATTTCTGTTGGGGACAAGATATATTTAAATGATGGCTTGGTTAAAATTGAAATTGTTAAAATTCAAGACGATAAAATATATACTCATGTTATTGATGGGGGAGAGATAGGAGATCATAAAGGAGTTAATTTCCCAGGAACCAAATTATCTACCCCAGCTATTACTGAAAAAGATAAAAAGGATTTGGAATTTGGTTTGAAAATTGGTGTTGACTGTGTCGCCTTGTCATTTGTTAGAACAGCCAATGAAGTTAATGATTTAAGGAACTTAATGGGAAAGAAACAAATACCCATTGTTTCTAAAATTGAAAAATGGGAAGCTATCCAGAATTTGCCAGCAATACTAGAAGCCTCAGATGTAATAATGGTGGCTAGAGGAGATTTAGGAGTTGAGCTTCCAATTGAAGAAGTACCATTAATCCAGAAAAAGATTATTAAAGAAGCTCATGCTTGGAAAAAGCCAGTGATTACCGCTACTCAGATGCTTATCTCTATGGTAGACAATCCCACTCCAACCAGACCTGAAATTACAGATATTGCTAATGCTATTTTTGATGGCACTGATGCAGTTATGCTTTCCAATGAAACAGCTGTTGGGAATTATCCATTTAAAGCAGTTGAGGTAATGGATAAAATTATTCAGACAACAGAAAAGAGTTCTTTGTTTAAAACCCATATTGATGAAAAGGAAAATGTAGTAGAAAAGAATGTTTCTAGCGCTGTTGCTTATTCCGCCACCGAAATTGCTAGAATCACCAAAGCTAAATTAATTGTCTGTGTCACTGAATTTGGGAGAACAGCCATGCTCATTGCTGGCCACAGACCAGCAGCCCCGATTCTTTCTTTAACTGCTCAAGAAAGCACACTCAAGAGACTTAATTTTGTTTGGGGCGCAGTGCCATTTAAAATCAAGACTTTCAAATTAGCTGACCAGGTTTTTGATTTTGGTCAAAAGATTGCCAAAGATTTGGGCATTGCTAAAGCTCATGATTATGTAGTTGTTACTGCTGGCTCAAAACCAGGAGTTACTGGAGGAACTAATTTAATAAAGGTTGAGGAAATACTATAATGCCTTTTGAAAAATCAGCCGGAGCAATAATATACAGAAAAGAAGGTAATAAGGTTTATTACCTTCTTTTGTACTATCCATCTTCTCTGCGCTCTGATAGGGGATATTGGGAGTTTTCCAAAGGCCATGTGGAAGCAGGAGAATCTGATCAGGAAGCAGCAGTCAGAGAAATTCAGGAGGAAACAGGATTAAGAGATTTGATCTTTGATCCTAAGTTCAAGAAGATTATTAAGTATTTCTTCAGAGTAGAGAACAAGAATGTTTTCAAAATGGTTATTTTCTATCTAGCTCAAACTAATACTAGTAATATTATTCTGTCCTCTGAGCATAGTGATTCTAAATGGGCTGAATTTGATGAAGCTATTAGCTTCTTGAAATTCAAGAACTCCAAGCAGTTACTCACAGCTGCCAATGATTTTTTAAAAAAATAGGGTATAATAAAGGCAATATTTGAATTATGAGAAAAATATTGCTTTTTTTATATTGTCTGCTTTTTTTAGCTCTTACTGGCTCTGCTAGGGCTGAATCTACTTATTATACAATTACTTCAGACGACTTGTTTGCCAAGCCAGGGGCAGTTGTTGAAATGGCCAATGGTAATTTATTTATTACTGGCTATAGGTCTATTTTAAGCGACGGGCTGTTTGATTATGGTATTTATGGAATTGTTTCCAAAACAGGAACGATAATAAAAAGTTTTTCCCCAATTGATGCTGCTTCAGGATATGGGTATAACAGAAAAATTGATCTTACATGTTCTAATCCGATCACGATGTCCCTCTCGGGTGGAGAAAAAGTTTTGGTAGTTTGTTTGACTTTCAGATATTCTAATAATGTTCTTTCTGAGTCCATACTCCATTTTAATATCTATGATCAGCAGGGTAATTTATTGTCTCAAAAAACCTACGCGAATACTTATGGGCAATATAATTTAGAAGTTTTGCCTATAGAAAATGATCGCTTCGCTATTTTTTATTCTAAAAATACTGCTGATGGAACTGGGAGAGAATCTATTAAATTCGTAATATATGATAGTAATGGCAATGAAATAGTTTCCGAAAAGAATCCTATTACTTATGCTCGATGTTATGGAGGGAAGGCTGTTAATTTAGATAATGGCAATTTTTTAATTGGTTATTCTGACGATACTGGAGAGTATGCTTGTAGGAATGATAGATACATTAGCAACAAGCTAGTCATTGTTGATAGAGAAGGGAAAGTAGTCCAAAAGAGTTCGATTGCCAATATCGGGTTCTTTGATAATCAGTTTCGTTTTAAAAATGGAGATGTTGGTCTTGGATTTGTTGATTTCCAAACCTCAGGGACAAGTTTAATTAAAACTTACAAGGTATTTATTTTTAATTCTGCAGGAGGATATAAAAGTACAAAAGATTTTTATTCTTTTAGCTCCCAGATAGACAATTACGATTATAGATTCTTCAAGATAGTTCCAGCTAAAAATTCGGGAAATTATCTTGTTCATGATTGCGTTTCTGTTCCTGTAAATAGTTGCACTGTTAAAGTATATGACAGTGAGCTTGATTTAATGACACCCAAGGTAACTCTTCCTTTTCCGGTTATAGCTTCTAACTATTGCTCATTGTATAGCATGAATGATGGGAAGATACTTCTTGATTATTATAAGCTCAATAGTAACGCCTCGGCCTTTATTGCCAAAGCTTTTGATTTTGCTTTAGAGCCGACCAAGATTCCTTTGACTATTGATGCCGGAGCTCCAAAGAAATTATTTTCTGGCAAGACAGTTTCTTTTAGTGATGCTAGTACGTCTCTACCACTAGCTACCAATATTTCATACACCTGGGTTTGTAAAGATTCTGCGGGGAATGTTGTAGATGGGCTCTTATCTTCTAATGCTATTTTGAAACCAATTTTCACTGCTCCTAAAGTAATAGCTCAAACTAAATATTATTGCACATTAAACGCAAAAGAAATTTTAAAATAAAAATATGAAGATAATAAAAATATTATTAACAATATTAATTTTAATCTCGGGAGTCTTTGTTTCCCAATCAGCTCAGGCAGCTAATCCGACTCTGTATTATTGCCCCCAAAACAATCCTGTTTCTTGTCTGGCAACTAGCGCCTATTCTGATTATCTAACTTGTACTTCTCAATTGGGAGCAGCCGGAATATTAAAAGTAGGAACTATTTGCTATAGCGATTTTGATATGGCAACTTGTAATGCCAATTGCTCGGGAAATGGGGGAGGGACAACTCCTTCTGCTTTTACGGTTACAACAGGTGGTGTTAATGATAGAGTTACTTTTGATAGTGCTAGCCCAGAATGTTTAGCTAATAATTATTATTGGATGCATTTTAATGGAGATTTTGATAAAGAAATGCTTATCAATAATGCATCAAAAGTTTGTACTTTTGTTGAATATTATACTGATACCAATTCTACTATATACAAGGCTCAAACAAATTATTCCTGTAGTCATATAGCAGCAGTCAGACCAGGAGGTCCTGCTGGTTTTCCTGTCTTATTCCAAGCCAGAGCTAATGTTTTATATACTTGGAGATATTGCGCCACAGATGAGAATGCTAATGTGACTAAGTGTGGAGCCTGGAAGACATATAAATGGTGTGGATCTTGTACTGATGCCAATGATAAAAACGGGCTTGCTGTTTGTTCTGGGATAACTCAGCCACCGACAAATACTATGGTGGAAACAATTAGTGCTGAGATAAAACCATGGGCCCAATGCAGCCAGTCTTTCCGTGATAGATGGGCTGCTAAAGGAAAAGCAACTAGTTATGCTGGAGTCACAGTAGACTACAATGGAACAAGCTGTTTAGTTTTGAAAGGTAGATTGAATAATTGGAACGATTCTTTTCCAGTTAGAACAGGGTTTGAAATTTATAACCAATTAAAGGGATATCTTAAGAGTGGTGGATGTATGGATTTTTTTGAGACAGGAATTGATCAGTATGGGATTGCCTCCAAAATTAGTAGCAATGGAGATTTTACTATCGAAGCCCCAGTGGCTTGGTACGAATTGAATTACAGGAGTAGTTTGCTTGATCCAGAACCAATAATCAGAGATTGTGCCAAGCAATGGACTAATCCTTTTTGCGCCAGAGCTAATGCTGTGTCTGAGGCAAAGATGATGACAGGAATTTGGGTTAAAGCTCCTGCTAGCCAAGATAAATGTTTTAGTTGGCCATTTTTGACAACTGCTCCAACTCAGACTTGTGGTAATGGAATAAAAGAGGGAACAGAAGCTTGCGACAATGGAACAAATAACGGAGCCTGTTCAAAGACTTGCTCTGCTAATTGCACATTAAATAACTGTGCTCCTGCCGGACTGACTGCTAACGCTGGTCTGGACAAGACGCTCTATAGCGGAGAGGCATTAACATTAGAAGGAGGAAGCTCTGAGCCTAATAATACTAATTTAAAATATTCGTGGATTTGTCAGGATGGTGCTGGGATTGAAGTTTCAGTTTTATCGAGCAAGACCGGAGCCAAGCCGATATTTACAGCTCCCACAGTAACCAAAGACACAGTTTATACCTGCACCCTAACTGTAACTGAATAATATGAAGAAGATAATTTTTTTAACAATAATCTTTTCATTTTTAGCAGGGATTGCCTTGGCTGGAACCCCTTCGGTTACGAGTCTTCCTGGGAGTATAGATTCTAATAATCTTTATTGTAACGGGAGACTTAATAGCTTAAACGGAGAAAGTTCTGTTCTTTTTTGGTGTGCATTTTACAAGCCAGGGAATTTATCTGGCGGAACTAATCTTTATCAGCCAGGAGGGTCTCTTAGTACGCCAACAGCTGGTGAGACCATGACTGCTCCAGGGGATATAAAAGGATATGTTCCATTATCAGAACTTAAGAAAGCGTATCCTAATGAAGCAAAGTATTGTTATAGGGTTGTGGCTAAATCTCAAGTCAGTCCATTCCCAGCAATGATTGCTTACGAAGAATATTGCTACGATGTTCCTAAGGCTACAATTATCCGTTCAGCTAACGACTCGGTTCTGATTACTGTAAAGCCTAAGCCAGTAAGGATGGCTATAGACACAGTTGCTATCACTGTTAAACCTAAAGATGTTAATATTTCAGATACAGTAGAAATTACTGTTGATCCTGGGAATGCTTCCATATCAGATTTAGCTGTTGGGGAGAACTATTGTTCTGTTAGCCCATCATTATCATTTGGTTGGAAATTCAATGGTAATAGTCCAGGAGATTATCAGAAGAGCTATCAATTATTGGTTGCCACAGACCCATCATTAGCTGATCCTGTAATTGATGCTGCTGGAACTAATTTAAGCTCATACAGTGTTCTTTTAGGAGCTAAGCTTCAATATTCAGGAGCATATTATTGGAAGGTTATTATTAAGGATCAAAATAATGATGTTTATGAAAGCGATGTCCAAACATATGCAGTTAAATCAAAGCATCCTATAGTTGATTTTTCTTGGACTTCTGCTTACAAAGATTCAAAGAAAGTATATACTTTCAAGGATCTTTCTACTCCCCAAGATGATATTATTTCTCGAACTTGGAATTTTGGAGACGGAACTGCTAGCAAGGCTCTTGAACCATCCCATACTTATTCTACAACTAATAAGTATAGTGTGACTTTGACTGTTGTCGACAAGAATAATAACTCCTGCTCTAAGACAAAACAATTAGATGCCAGGAATAATCCTACTTATCAAGAAGTTCTTCCTTGGGATTATTAATCAAAGCCCCCGAAAGGGGGCTTTTTATTTACACCTGTTGATAAATAATTTCACTTTACAAACTAATTATAGTATTATTAAGGTAATAAAATATTTAAAATATGAACAAAAGTTTTTTCAAAGCTTTGTTTGCAATTTTAGTAATTGCCTTTGTCCCTTTGGCTATATTAGCTCAAACGCCTGGGATAAAGACTATCCAGTTGGGAGGGGATAATATCCAAGCTGGAGCAGGGTGTTCCGATTTTTATAAATACGGCAATGTCAGCATTACCATCAATGCTGAAAAGCTGAATTATAACCCTGGAGACAATATGAAAGTCACCAGTAGGATAACTAATATTAATGATTATCCTATTGCTGATGGAGGATTGTTTATCCAACTCTTTAAGAAAGGGGAAAGAGGGGATGTGGCAATCTTGGAATTCTTTGGCAAAGAAGATATTAGCTTAATTGCCAAGGGAGAGAAGGATGTTGTTTTTCAACATCAATTGCCAGCCAAGATTCCTGCTGGACGCTATTATGTTAAAGCTACCTTTGTTATTGATAGTAAGATAGAAATTGCCCAAGCTATCAGCCCAAGCTTTAATATCAAATCCAATGAAAAGAATATCATAATCGATCCAGCTAGTGTCAGAATAGGGAAGGAGATTTATAACCCAAAAACCTCAAGCTATAAATTTAATGTTGGAAGTCCAATTGATTTGTCTTTCTCAATTAAGAATGAAGGGACAGATCCTGGGAAGGTAAAAATAGCTAAGAGGATATATAAATGGAATTCATATAATCCCGATAAGGCAGATATTAAAGAAGACCAGGAAATCCAAGTTGGACCAGGAGCAACAAAAGACATTGTTCAATTAGTTAAGAATTTGAGAGAAGGAATCTATGTGTTCCACTTAACAATATCTATTGATGGGAATCAATATGTTATTGCTCCTAAAATCATGATTGAAGGAGATAATCCTTCAGCCATGCTTACATTCATGGGAATCAAACAGTTCCCATTAAAGAAAGATACAGCTAATTCCATTTTTAGTTGTTTTAGAAGTTTATCAGATATTAAGTCTTTTAAAGGAAAGATTTCCTTGGTTTTAAGAGATGAGGGAAACAGAATTATTGGGAGTTCAAATTATGAAGGGGAATTAACTGCTCAGACAATGGCTATTAAGGCCGAATTTACTCCAGACAAAAAATACGGAAATGTTTGGATTGATGCTACGATTTATGACAGCAAGGGAAATTTAAGAGACAGCGCTACATTCAAGTTTGATTGCGCTGCCATTACTGACCCCGAAAGATTTGAAGCTACAGTCAGTGATAATGGAATATTGCAAATCAGAGCATTTAATAGTTGTGATGCCATGGTAGAAACAAAAATGGCAATTGAAATATTTGACTCTGGAAAGAAATTAGTATTTTTCGAACCGTCCTTTTACGGAAAGGAATACAATAAGCAATTATTACTTAAGAGCGGGAAGAGCTACAAATTGAAAATTACTGGAGTTGGATTAGAAAAGGAACTAGACTTTACTCTTAAGCCTCAAAATGGAATAGGAGTAATTGCTAGCATTATCATATTGCTGATTCTGGGAGCTGGCTTCTGGCTTTGGAAGAATAAAAAGAAAGAGGAAGAAATATAATATGAATAATACTATTATGAAAA